>JAYUPM010000070.1:0-13958 GCA_043760145.1 Spartobacteria bacterium | reverse complement strand
ATTGGAGCAGGTAAATGGGCCCTCGATGGCCCCATCGAAAGGTTGGGAGCAGCGTTTGCAGAACGGCTCCATGATCCCCCGGATCTGGGCGGCGCATTCGGTGCACAAGTGGCATCCGGGTGGTGTCTCGACTTTGCAGCTTGCGCAATGTGGCGGGTAAAGGAGGGAAAGAGCGGCCGTGCTGGTGGCGTCAAGGAGTGTCGCGGTTCGCTGCAGTAACGGGAGCAGTTTCATTCTTAAGCACCCACCATGTGAACAAACCACAGAGTGAGAGCATTGCCACCGGAACGAGCCCTATTTGAAGCTCCGGGCCAACCCACGGCAGCAGCAGATCATCACGTTTGCTGAATTTGCTGAAGGTCATCTTCACGAACACGATCCCCGCATGGAGGCCGATGCTCATCCAGAGCGCCCGTGTCCGAAGCGCCGCATACCCGAGCACCCAACCAAGAACAAAAAGCGTTGGAAATCCCGCAAGTAACGTGAGCGGGTCGCCGAATTGATGGAAAATCCCAGGGAGCAGATCGAAGCCCGAAAGCCAGTTTACCGAGCCACCGATCACCTTGTCGTCGGGCTTCAAAAAATGAACGATCGCGAAAAGGGCGCTTACCCAAAAGAGGGCGGCATACCGGCTGGCTGTGCGTCGGAATAGACCAAGCAGCGCGCCGCGAAATAAACATTCCTCGAGGATCGCCACGACCAATGCCGATAAAAGAAGCTTCGGGACGGCGCCCCATGGGAGGGTTTTTTTCCAGTGATACAGGTCGAACCCGATGTAAGCGCCCGCCATCACGGCCACCGAGAAGCCCGCCACGAAAAATCCGATCAGCAAGTGGCGCCGCCATAATGGATCGGGCTGGAGGCCAAGCTCCCGAACACTGCCGATCCGCAACCATTTGACCACCGGCCAGAGCAGGAGCACCGCTGCAATCAGCATTGCCCGATTAAAAAACTTCTGAAATTTGGTTTCCGCCAAAAACTCCATGATCCCCCGGGACGCGAGGCTTTGGCCGCCCCAGTAGAGTGGGGGAGCAAGGAGGATTCCAAGGAAAATGACCCCTGCGAAATAGGTGAGAATTTTAAGGAGGTCTTTCAAAAAAGTTTGGTATTATCGCGCGTCTTTTTTGAGCTCACCAGCCAAAACAAAATGCGAAACTCCCACGTCTGGAAAACTGAAACTGAAACCGGTGAAAAGCGGGAGGTCCGTGCCGAGAAGTTTGGGAAGCGGTGGCGGATCCAGGCAAAATGCAAAAGCGACCCGGCGTGGACGTATTACGACACCCCGCTCCTGGCTGATCTCCTGGAACTGCATGATGTCCTTTGGCGCAAGTATCAGCGCAAGCACCTTGCTTACGATGACATTGCCGCCATCGAGGGGATGATCATCGATGCGGGTGGCGAGGTTCCCACTTACGAGTGATATGGACGATTAATTGGCGCGCCTTACTTCCACCCGACCCCTTTTCTCAGCAGCGCCGATATTCAGACAAACACGCTAAACAGATACAGAAGCCGCCGCTCCACGTTTCCCCAAGGAGGGAAGGCTTCCAGTCGTCCACGTTTTCCCAAGGAGGGAAGGGAGCGGGCAATTGAAAATTGAAAATTGAAAAATTGAGGAAACGAGACACGCGAACAGCCGTCCCAGAAGAAATTGGTTGCAAAGCAGGTGAGCCTCCGTATTTTCTGCGCCCTCCGTATGGCAAAAACTAGCTGGTTAGAAAAAGAAAAACAGAAAGCCGCGACAGTGGCCAAATATGCAGTCGTCCGCGCCGAAATGAAGGCGAAGGGTGATTACATTGGCCTTTCGCAGCTTCCACGCAACGCAAGCCCTGTGCGCCTGAGCCGTCGCTGTCTGGCCACAGGCCGGAAGCGGGCATACATTGGGCGCTTCAAGCTCTCTCGCATCGCTTTTCGTGAACTGGCCTCCAACGGGTATATCCCGGGAGTGACAAAATCGAGCTGGTAGCTGGCGGCAGTTAATTTTCCGAATCGAGTCGTGGAGACGATCTCCGCGACTCGATTCTTTTTTGGTCCATGAGTTCAGCGCTGATATTGGCGGTTGCGGGATCCGTTGCGACGGAGTGGGAGACAGCGGGGATCATTGGCTTGAAGCTTTTGGGCATTGGGGTTTTGGTTTTTCTCAATGGTTTTTTTGTGGCGGCGGAATTTGCGCTGGTCAAGATTCGCGGGAGCCAACTCGACGCGTTGTTGGAGGAAGGCCACACGGGAGCGGGATTGGCGAAGCGGCTGACGAGCAATCTGGAGGCCTATCTTTCGGCATGTCAGCTCGGGATCACCCTCGCAAGTCTTGGCCTGGGCTGGATCGGGGAACCGTTTCTCGCCCAGATGATCCAGCCGGCGTTTGCCATGGTCGGGATCACCTCAGAAACCGTGATCCGTTCATTTTCATTCGCGATCGCTTTCTCAGTGATCACATTTTTGCACATCGTCCTGGGCGAACAGGCCCCGAAGATTTTCGCCATTCGCAAGGCTGTGCCAACCACTTTGGCCATAAGCCGGCCACTCGCTTTTTTCTATACCATCTTCCGGCCGGCGATTTGGTTTCTTAATATCTCGTCCAATGCGCTGTTGCGTCGCGTCTTCCGGATTGAGCCCGTGAGCGAACATGAACTGGCGCACAGCGAGGAAGAGCTGCGGGTGATCCTCTCCGAGAACGCCAGTTCCGAGGAGGTCTCGACGCTTGGCAAAGAGATTCTCATCAATGCCCTGGATATGCGACGGCGCGTGGTTCGCGATATCACGACGCCTCGTGGGGAAGTGATATTTCTCAACACGGAGGAGAGTTTTGAAGAGAACCTGGCGACGGCCCAGGAATCGCGGCACACCCGGTTCCCATTATGCGAAGGGCATCTCGATAACACGATCGGCTCGGTTCACATTAAGGATCTGCTGGTGCTGATCCGGGAGCCGCAGCCCGATTTGCATCAGATCAAACGCAGCATTTTACCGGTCCCCGAGATGATGCCGCTGGAGAAGCTGCTCAGCTTTTTTCTAACCAAACATGCGCACCTGGCCCTGGTGGTCGATGAGTTTGGCGGGACCGTCGGAATTGTGACCATGGATAACGTCCTTGCGGAATTGGTGGGCGATATCCAGGACGAGTTCGATGCCGACGAATCCGAACTGCAACAGGTTGGGGATGGCGAATTCGTGGTGGAAGGTTCGCTTGGACTTTACGAGCTCAATGATCTGGTCGGGCTGGAATTGGAGAGCTCAGATGTCAGCACGATTGGCGGTTATGTCACCCACCTCATCGGACATCTCCCGAAACAAGGGGAACAGACCAAAATCGAAGATTATCTGGTAACCATCACCGAGAGCGATGGGCGCCGGGTTGTCCGGCTCAATTTCAAACGCGATCACGAATGAGCGGGGAAAGGACGGACTTGAACCGCAAAGAACACAAAGAACACAAAGAATTCCCGGATCTAGAGTTTTGCGTTCTATGCGTTCTTTGCGGTTAATGTTTCGATGGCTGCCTTGACGCTCGGTTCGTCCCTCCGTCTACTCCTCTTATGAAAATTCTCCGGGTCCTCGCTTCGCTAATGGCGGTTCTTTCGTTGTCGAGCTGCGCCAGCGTGGTTGCCGGGACCCATAAGAAGATCGTGGTGCGGAGCACGCCCTCCGGCGCATTGATCAAGCTCGATGGGGTAACCCGCGCGCTTACCCCCGGAGTGATCCATCCCTCCACGCGCAGTGATCATTTGCTCACAGTCGAGCTGGCCGGACACAGCCCGGTGCACATCCCGTTGGTGCGCAAATACAGCGCCTGGAACTGGGGGAACGTTGTTACAGGATTCGCGCCCGGGATCGCGTTCGATGCAATCACCGGGGCAGTTTACAGCTTCCATCCTGACCGGGTTGATGTGACCTTTCGCCCGCTGGAAGGGAAGTAGGCCAAGCTAAAGGCGTATGCGCGCCATCCGCTCAAAAACGCACCGTAAAAACTTCTTGGGAATCGGCTCAGAAGCTGACGTGGACACGGGGGCGCGTCGAGCGGCTGTTGTTGTAATAATACGGGCTGCGGCTGGAGCGATACCGGGTGCCGCCGTAATAACGGGAGTTGTTGTAATACGGGGAGCGATATCCGGAGCTGTAATAGCCAGAGCGGTAGGTGCGCCGAACGGGCGTCGAGTAATAGGCGGGCCGCGAATAGCCGGAGGAACTCCGGGAGTAACGGCGTTCTTCAATGCAGCCGCTCACGAACAGCAGGCAGAGCAGGCCGCAAATGGGGAGGATCAAGCGTTTGATTGGATTTTTCATAAGATTAAACGTCACACAACATTACGGATCGAGAAAGTGCAACGGCCTTGTCCCCGACTCAAATAAATTCCTGGCCAACGAATCCCTTGTATCCGAGTTCTTGTGCATGGGCCAGAATTTTGGGCCGCACAGTTCGACCGATTGCATTCCGAGCCGACTTGCGAGTTGGGTAAGCCCGGGGATCGGCATTGGATTTAGGCCGTTGGTTGTCTTGGGAAATAGCGCACATTCGGAAAGTCTTTGAAGTGCTCGTCCTGCGTCCAAAGGGTTGCATCGTGTCGGATGGCCGTTGCGTATATGATGCTGTCTGCCAGTGGCAGCGGATGGCGCGCAGCCTCCAATGCCAGCGCACAGTCGAGGTCGATAATTTGGCCGCCCTGCATCATGCTGGCGACTTGGAGCGCGTCATCCTCGCCGCGCTCTCGCAGAACCTTCTTGAAGACCTCGTAAATGGAAATGACCGGCACGAAAAGGTTCTCGGCGTCCTCAATGGCGGCTGCGAACAACGGGGCGCGGTCGCTGTCCGTGAAGTATTCGAGCCAACCGGACGAATCGACGACGTTGGCGGCGCTCACAGACGGTCATCCTCCCGTTCGATGGTCGTGTCCATGCCACGGAGGAAGCCGCGCATCTGCTGAATCGGGCGAACGGGAATGAATTCTACTCTGTTGGCGTAGCGCAAAACACGGAGCTTCTCGCCTGCCGTGAGATGCAGAGCCTCCCGGATGTCCTTAGGAATGACGACCTGAAATTTGGGTGAAAGAGTGACGGTATCCATATCGATACGCGCATCGTAGGATGTTTTCCCTATCGATGCAAGCGCGCGAAGCGGCCTGCATTCAGTTTCATTCCGGGCTGCGCCGGAATAAAACTTAAGGTTTAGGCTACTGTGGTTTCGGGTGATTGCGCACACGGGCACACCCTTACTCTCGAGGAGGCGAGTCCTCGTGCTTGCGGGCGCCCTTGCCGCATAAATGCGGGACTACAAACCCCGGAAGGCGCTAAACAGATACCGTTTCGCTGCCCTTTGTGACTTGGTGCCTTGGTGGTTTAATGCCCGTGTTTGGGATGCGGCAGTCCAGATTCGGCGGCGCTTCACTTTTCGTCATTGTCTCCATAAGGGTTCCCCGTCATTGCTCCCCGTTATGCCCCGTCCGCAGCGCATCGAACTCCTTCTCTTTATCGCGTGCTTCTTCGCGTTCGCTTATTTCCATCAGGGGGGCGGCTGGAATCAGAATGCGCGATTCGCCGAAGTCCGGGCGATGGCGGAGGAAGGGCGATTCGCGATCGATAATTTTCTGGTTTACGAGACTGTCCCGGATAGTCCGGTCCTTTTGCGGAACCGGGTCGAGGACGCGACATACAGCCGGCATGGAAAGGTTTTCCAACTCGCGTGGGTGGACATGGAATGGAACCTGTTCCCGGTCAACGGAAAGGTCGCCACCGGTGAGGTAAAGAACGCTCCGATGGTGGAGATCTGCGCGAGCGGGGATATTGGGTATGTCTCGGAGACGGGTCATTTTCATCCAAACAAACCGCCCGGCACATCGTTTTTTGGGCTGCCGGGATACTGGTTGCTGCTGCAACTGGAGCGCTGGCTTGGGCTGGATCCCGATCATTGGTGGATCCTCACCCTGAACGCATGGATGACCACGGTTTGTTCAGTCGGATTAATCTCCGCCCTCGCGTGCGTAATGTTCTTCCGGCTCGCCCGCGATATGTCCGGCGGGAATGATTCGGCGGCGATTTGGGCGACTCTGACCCTGGCTTTCGGCACGACTTTTTTCCCGTTCGCGACTCTGTTCTTCGATCACGCCCTCACAGCGTCGCTTCTTCTGATCGCATTCTATGCACTGCGTTCCGGCAAAGGCCCCGGGGCTTGGTCCGTGGCTGGTTTGTGCGCAGGGATGGCTGCGGTAACCAATTATGTTGCCGCAATTGCCCTGATCTTTCTTGGAATCTACGCCCTTCTTCGCTTCGGCCGACGCTCACCCCAATGGCGCACCGCGATTTTTTACAGCCTCGGCGTTCTCGGGCCCTTCGCGCTGATCTGCTTCTATGGATACGTAAACTTCGGGTCGCCTTTTAAGATCAACAACGATTTCCAGAACCCGCTCTTTAAAGAGACCGGTGGGGCGATCCTCGGAATGTTCGCCATTCCCCAATCCATCGGAGCCCTGGCCCGCTTGAATTACATCGCCGGGTTGCTGCTGTTCTCCCCGTTTCGCGGACTGTTTTTCCTCAGCCCGGTCCTGCTCATGGGTCTCTACGGGGTCGTCGTTTGGATGCGTGAAAAATCGCACTTGGCCGAGACCCGCCTTTGCCTGGCCATCTTCGGGTTCTTCTTTTTGGTGAACGTCACCTTCAATGGATATCACGGCGGTTTCGCGGCGGGGCCGAGGTATCTGGTTCCCGGGCTTCCTTTTCTTGCGCTTCCGTTGGTGATCGCATTTGCACGGTGGCGGAAGCTGACGATTGGGCTCGCAGCCATTTCGATGGCGATCCAACTCCTGCTGACCGCGACCGACGCCCAAAATCCAGTTGGTGTGGGGGGGCATGCCCGGATTGAAGGGCACCGTGATGAGTGGAGTTATAATCTGCTCTCTGATTATGCGTTGCCGCTCTTTTTTCAGGGGAGAG
Source organism: Spartobacteria bacterium (assembly GCA_043760145.1). GTDB lineage: Bacteria > Verrucomicrobiota > Verrucomicrobiia > Chthoniobacterales > Chthoniobacteraceae > CAIURC01. Next base: position 7,034 of record JAYUPM010000070.1, on the reverse strand, counting down.
CATGGCCGCTCCTTGAGGAACAGATGGTGGTTCACATGGAGAAAGAGGAGATGCGAATCGCCTCTGAGACTGAAGGTCCCGCCGAACGCCGACAACACGCTGATTCATTGCGGGCCTCGCTCCGGGCATCCATCTCGCGGGGGGAACCGTCCCCATTCCTGCTCGGCTCCGTTGTCGGACCGGTTTCCGTCAACCCGATCGGCTATTTTGAGGGATTGTTCACGTATGGATTCTATCCGCCCGGCACGCTCCAGTGCCGGTTTGCGTCTTTTAATGCGGGAGAATTTTTGTTGGCAGAAAGCGGCTGGAGCCTTCTGCCGTTGCTCGTGATTTCTGGGGGGCTTGGTGGTTGGGCCCTTGCCTTGGGCCGACGTCGCGTGGCGGGTTGAGTCAGCGTCCTGAGGACCGTCGGGGGGTATGTTTGAAAATTCTTTGCAAACTTCTCTTGCCCATGCTTGAGGGTTGCCCTACATAGGCCCCCCCTTTCGCGCTCTCGTGTGGATTTCCACCCGCTCTCGCGGCTCCTGGCTTTAATGGCTGGTGGGTCCGCAAGTGATGGAACCCAGGAGTCGTGAAATGGATTGCAGATTGTTGTGGGAAATATTCCGCGACGGCCTGTGAAAAAATAAAATGAGAGCAGTGTAGAATTTCGCTTGCAGCACCTGGCGAATCCTCTACTGTCCGCCCTCCCCGCCGCCGGTGACTTCACTCTTCATCGGCAATGGCGGGTTTTTCGTCACTGAATGTCGGTGCCAGGTTCAGTGGTCTTCAGTGGTCAACAGAGTGAAAAACGAATCCAAATTTCCGCATGCCAACGATCAACCAGCTCGTCCGTAAAGGTCGCCAGAAGATTTCCGTAAAATCGAAATCTCCGGCTCTGTCTAATTGCCCATTCCGTCGTGGCGTCTGCACGCAGGTGATGACACGGACCCCGAAGAAGCCCAACTCGGCGCTTCGGAAAGTGGCGAAAGTTCGCCTGACCAACGGGTATGAGATCATCGCTTACATTCCCGGGGAGGGGCATAACCTCCAGGAGCATTCGATCGTTTTGGTGCGTGGCGGCCGGGTCAAGGATCTTCCCGGTGTCCGCTATCATATTGTGCGTGGAGCGCTGGACGCCCTCGGGGTGGATGGTCGCCGCCGGAGCCGCTCCAAGTATGGGGCCAAGCGGCCGAAGCCGGGCGCCGAGAAGGAAATCAAGGGCAAAGGCGGCAAACCCGCAGGCAAGAAGAAGTAACACCGTTCGCTTTTCAATTTTACTCCAATCTCCACATGTCACGTCGTCGTCGAGTCATTCATAAAACAGAGAAGCAGGATAGCCGTTATGGCAGTCCAATCGTGGCGCGGCTGATTGCCACCGTCATGAAGAGCGGCAAGAAATCGCTCGCGGAACGGATTGTGTATACCGCCATCGAAGAAACCCGGACCGGGACCGATGCGGTTGATCCTCTCGAAACACTTCACAAGGCAATGGATAATGTGAAGCCCCGCCTTGAAGTGAAGAGCCGCCGTGTTGGTGGCGCCACTTACCAGGTTCCAATGGAAGTGCCGCCGGGGCGCCAGATTGCGCTGGCGATGCGTTGGATCGTTGGTTTTGCCACGAAGCGCAAAAACGTGCCGCTGATGCGGGCGCTTGCAAGTGAGATCAAGGAAGCTGCCGCGGGCCAGGGGAACGCGATGAAGAAACGGGATGACACCCATAAGATGGCCCAGGCAAATCGCGCCTTCGCCCATTTCCGCTTCTAGTCCGGCTCGGTCTTTACCTTAAATTTTTTATGCCCGCTGTTGTTGAAAAAAACGCCTCTACGAATCCGAATTCGCCGGATCGGGCTTACCCGATGGAGCGGACTCGGAATATCGGGATTGCTGCGCACATCGATGCGGGGAAGACGACACTCACGGAGCGTATTCTTTTCTACACCGGGATGATCCATCGGATTGGTGAGGTTCACGAGGGAACCACCGTCACCGACTGGATGGAACAGGAGCGGGAGCGTGGGATCACGATTACTTCGGCTGCAACGACCTGCTTTTGGACACAGAAGCCCGAGGTAAATGTTTACAAGGCTTTCGACGGCGAAAAGATGCGGGTCAATATCATCGATACTCCCGGGCACGTGGATTTCACAGCCGAGGTCGAGCGCTCCCTGCGCGTGCTTGATGGCGCAGTCGCCGTCTTCTGTGCGGTGGCCGGTGTGCAACCCCAGTCTGAGACTGTTTGGCGTCAGGCCACCAAGTATAATGTCCCGCGGATTGCGTTCGTTAATAAGATGGACCGCACGGGCGCCAACTTTGACAACGCCATCAATGATATGCGCACAAAGCTGGGGGCCAATGCCTGGCCAGTGCTCATTCCGATCGGCCGCGAGGACTATCTCCGCGGCCAACTCGATGTCATTAACCGCAAAGCCGTTATCTATTCCGACAGCGACGCCATGGGTTCTGTCTACACGATCGAAGAAGTCCCTGAAGACTGCCTCGAACTCGTTGACAATGCTTATAACGATCTCGTCTCCGCGATCTCTGACCTCGACGAGGAAGTCGGGACGGCGTTCCTTGAGGAAAAGCCAATTACCCGGGAAATGCTCAAGGCCGGGATTCGTCGGCAGACGATTGCGAACAAGTTTGTTCCGGTAGTCGGCGGGTCGGCATTCAAGAACAAGGGTGTCCAATACCTTGTGGACGCGGTTATTGATTACCTGCCGAGTCCCATCGATATTCCTCCCGCTCGCGGCCAGGATCCCGATACGGCGGAACCGGTCCCTGCGGTTGCCGACGACAACGCGAAGTTTTGTTCGCTGGCTTTCAAGCTTTGGAGCGATCCTTTTGTCGGCAAGCTGGTTTTCTTCCGTGTTTACAGCGGCAAACTGACCAAGGGCGACACGGTTTACAATCCGCGCACCAACAAGCGGGATCGGATCAGCCGGTTGATTCAGATCCAGGCCGATAAGCGTGAGGATATTGACACGATTTACGCCGGCGATATCGCTGCGATCGTTGGCATCAAGAACGTCACCACGGGGGATACTCTCTGCAGCGAAGATCTCCCGATCCTCCTTGAGCCGCCTTCCTTCCCTGATCCCGTTATCTCGATGGCAATCGAGCCCAAGACAAAGGTCGACCAGGAGAAGATGTCACTGGCGCTTCAGCGTCTTGCTGAGGAAGATCCGACTTTCCGGGTCTTCACAAACGAAGACACCGGCCAGACCATCATCGCGGGCATGGGCGAGTTGCACCTGGAGATTATCCGGGACCGGATGATGCGTGAGTTCAAGGTGGACGCGAATGCGGGCAAACCGCAGATCGCATACCGGGAAACGATCACGAAGCCGGCGAAGGGCGAGGGCAAGTTGATCAAGCAATCTGGTGGTCGCGGGCAATACGGGCATGTGGTTGTGAATGTGCGTCCCGCCGAGCGCGGCAAGGGATTGACGATTGAGAACGAAGTCGTTGGAGGAACAATTCCGAAGGAATACATCCCGGCGTGCAAGAAGGGGATCGAAGAGGCTGTTCTTAATGGCATTGTCGGGGGATACCCTGTCATTGATGTGGAAGTGGATATCATCGACGGCAGTTATCATGATGTTGATTCCAACGAACTGGCCTTCAAGATGGCGGCGATTTTTGCGGTCAAGGATGCGTTCAAGAAAGCCAGCGCAATCCTGCTTGAGCCGATCATGAAAGTTGAGAACTCGACTCCCGATGAGTATCAGGGCGATATCATGGGCGATCTTAACCGCCGCCGCGGCAAGATCATGAGCATCGAGTCCAAGAACAACCTGAGCATTATCAATGCGGAAGTGCCGCTCGCTGAAATGTTCGGTTACTCCACCGCCATCCGTTCGCTCTCCAAGGGGCGCTCAAGTTACTCAATGGAACCGTTGCATTTCGAGCAGGTCCCGGCGCAGGTGCTGGCCGCGGTCCTCGACCAGAAAGGCAAATAACAACTTAAGAATATGACAGGACAACGCATTCGCATCCGTCTCAAAGCCTTCGATTATCGCATGCTGGATACATCGGCAGCTGAGATCGTAGAGACCGCCAAGCGCACTGGCGCGCAGGTGGCAGGGCCGATTCCGCTACCGACGCGGATCGAGAAGTTTACCGTCAACCGTTCACCCCACGTCGACAAAAAGTCGATGGATCAGTTCGAAATCCGCACCCATAAGCGTCTGCTCGACATTATTGAGCCGACCGCCAAAACCGTTGATGAGCTTAAAAAGCTTAATCTCCCGGCGGGCGTGGACATTACCATCAAGATTTGATTACCAGGCACCGGCTAAGATGAAGATAGGACTGCTAGGAAAAAAACTCGGAATGACCCGTGTCTATGATGACAAGGGGAAGGCTACGGCCGTAACCGTTATTGAAGCTGGTGGCAACATTGCCACCCAGGTGAAGACCGCCGATTCGGACGGTTACGCCGCGGTTCAGGTCGGCTTCGACAAACAAAAGGAACAGCGCGTGAGCAAGCCGCTCCTTGGACACTTCAAGAAGGCCGGCAGCGAGCCAAAGAAACTCATGAAAGAGTTCCGGCTTCCTGATGGAACAACATTGGAAGGGGCCATTGACCTTAATGTAACCCAGTTCGCTCCCGGCGATTTGATCGATGTCATTGGCCAATCCAAGGGCAAAGGTTTCCAGGGTGTAATCAAGCGCCATAATATGCACGGTCAACCCATGTCCCACGGCTCGATGATGCATCGCCGCAACGGCGCCATCGGCAACCGCTCGACCCCCGGCCGGATTTGGAAAAACATGGGCATGCCCGGTCACATGGGCGATGAACGCGTAACTGTCCAAAATCTACGTGTCCTTCAGGTGCGTGAGGCGGAAGGATTGATTTTGGTTACCGGTGCCGTTCCCGGCGCCAACGGGAGTTACGTGGTCGTGCGTCCCGCGAAGAAGGATAAAAAAGTGGAGGGTGCCAAGTAAATGAGTGCAACTGTTCTGACTATTGAAGCCGCGAAGAAAGCCAATATCGCGGTGATTGAAAACGGCCGGGGAACCCAGGCGGTTCACGATGTGGTGGTTGCCATGCGGGCAGCACGCCGCAGCGGGACCGCGAACACGAAGTCGAAAGCGGATGTCAACCTGAGCGGGGCCAAGCCATGGCGGCAAAAGGGGACTGGCCGGGCGCGTGCCGGATACAAGTCTTCGCCAGTGTGGGTTGGAGGCGGTGTTGTGTTTGGTCCAAAGCCGCGGGATTACACGAAAAAGGTGACGAAATCAGTTCGCCGCCTGGCGCTGACAAAGGCATTGAGCGCGCGAATCAAGGCAGGCGACGTGATGGTTGTGGAGAACTTTGCGGTTAGCGAACCGAAGACCAAACAGTTCGTGGCGGCATTGCTGGCAGTCACACCCGAAACCAAGGTTTTAATCGTGGGCAAAGCATTTGATGAGTCCACTTACATGGCTGCACGCAATGTCCAGCCGGCGCTTTTGATGACGTCATCGGAAGTCAACACCGAACAATTGCTGGGGTATAAGAAGATCATCCTGACCAACGATGCCCTTGCACAGCTTGCCGAAAGGACTTCGAAGTAATGAACGAGCCCTGCGATATCATTCAAACGGTTTGCCTTACGGAAAAGGCGACGCTGCTGGCGGATAGCCTGAACAAGTATGTGTTCCGGGTCAGTCCGCACGCCAACAAGATTCAAATCAAGGCGGCCATTGAAACGCTTTTCAAGAAGACAGTGGTGAGCGTCAATACGGCCAACTACGCTGGCAAAAAGAAACGCGAACGCACCGCATCCTTCGGGCGCAAGCCGCATTGGAAAAAAGCGATCGTCACGCTGAAAGCCGGTGACAAAATCGACCTCGCATAATTTACAGCCCATTCACCAGCCATGGCACTTAAAACTTTCCGACCGTTAACCCCGACCAACCGCTTCAAGGTGTTGCCGGCGTTTGACGAGATCACCAAGTCCAAACCCGAAAAGTCGCTCCTTGAGACAAAGACACGGAGCGGCGGGCGCAATAACACCGGTCGTCTGACGTGCCGTCACCACGGTGGCGGGCACAAGCAGAAGTATCGGGTTGTGGACTTCAAACGCTCCAAGCGCGACGTGGGCGCTGAAGTCATTGCAATTGAGTATGATCCAAACCGGACATCCCGGATCGCCCTGCTCCAATACACGGATGGCACCAAGGCTTATATCCTGGCTCCTGCGGGGTTGGGTGTCGGTGCCAAGGTGGCCGCCGGAGAGAAAGCGGCGCCTGAACTTGGCAATGCGCTGCCGCTCAAAAGCATTCCCCTGGGAACTGCAATCCATAACGTGGAACTTGTCCCCGGAAAAGGCGGACAGATTGCCCGGAGCGCAGGCCAGCAGGCCATCTTGAATAACCGGGAATCTGGTTACGCACTGGTGCGGATGCCTTCCGGTGAGACACGGAAGATCCACGAGAATTGCTACGCGACGATCGGGCAGGTTGGGAACGTTGATCACATGAATGTTTCGTCCGGGAAAGCCGGACGGAGCCGCTGGATGGGAATTCGTCCGACGGTCCGCGGCATGGCGATGAACCCGGTCGATCACCCAATGGGTGGCGGACAGGGCAAATCCAAGGGCGGCGGCGGCCGTCAACACCCCGAGTCACCATGGGGACAATTGGCGAAAGGCTTCAAGACCCGCCGTAAACACAAGACAAGTAACAACTTCATCGTTGCCCGGCGGGTATCGAAGAAGAAATCCAAATAATTTAACAGATCTTCGAAACTATGGGTCGTTCCCTTAAAAAAGGTCCTTTTGTTGAGCAGCATCTCTACGAGAAGATCGACAAGCTAAATGATTCGGGCGTCAAAAAGCCGATCAGGACATGGTCGCGCCGCTCGACCATCACGCCGGAGTTCGTGGGACATACGTTCCTCGTTCACAACGGTAAAATTTTCAATTCCGTCTTCGTCACGGAAAACATGGTGGGACACAAGCTTGGTGAATTTTCGCCCACGCGAATTTTCAAGAAGCACGGATCACACACTGCGAAAGTGACGAAGTAGAGAATGGATGGCGAACTGACCAGGAAGACTT
>JAYUPM010000069.1:0-2068 GCA_043760145.1 Spartobacteria bacterium | reverse complement strand
TGTCGCTCTTTACCCACGGATGCATCGCGCTTTGGTAATAGAGGATTTTGCGGACGCCGCTCCCGGTCCCAGTCGTGTGCGGGGGCGCGCCGAGTTGCCGGGTGACGAACCACGTCGCGGGCACCGCAAGCGCGAGGGTAAGCAGGATGATAGTGGGAGTTTTCATTTTTGGTTTACGTCAGTTTGGCTTTTTGCGTTCGGGATCTGAATGGCATGCGGTTTCAAAAGGGTCATCGCGGGTGGGCAGGGGTCCCGGCGAATGTGCGGGAAAAAGGGGACACGCGGACGCACCGCGCCCGCCCGGGACGTGGTGAGGCGTGGCAGCGCGATCCAGCTTCGCCGATGGCGAATGCCGCGCTGCTACCCGAGGATCGGCGGAGCGTGCGAACGCAGGCTCCGATGCAGGACCAATTCGGTGAACCCCAGCAGATTCGGCGGCGGATCCGCTTTGGATTCGGACACGCACCCGGTTGGGCGCAACTCCATCGCGGCGACGATCCACGCGACGGGCAGCGGCAGGCTCTCCGTGATCGACGCGCCCGGTGCCTTCACTCCATCCGGGACGAGAACGCTGAGTGCCTGGCAACATCCGGCCTTGCGACCATCCACCGGGGCCCGGTCCGGTTGTGGACGATTCTTTTCGCAGCATTCGTGCTGCACCGCCGCGGCCTGCTTCGCCTTCAGCATCTGGCCCAATGCACACCGCTGCGAAAGCGCCAACCACCCGAGCAGCATCGCCACGATCAGCGAGATGCGAAAAATGTGGTTTGTGCGGAGCGGAGTCACAACAGAGTATGAGTAGGCGTCATTCATAACGAACGCAAGGCCGGCGCGGATGAGTTCACGCACAGGGCTGTTTAGCGCCTTCCGGCGTTTGTATTGCAAGCTGGGTTGGCCAAGTGCGGATCTGGTCCTTGTTCTAAAGTGGCAGAGGTGTCCCGCCGCTTGCGCAATATTTCAGTTTTATTTTGGCCTGCGCCGGAATAAAGGCTTGGTGGTTGTCTCACCTAAATGTCTGCGTTAAGTTGATGCTGTCATGAAAGTCATCGAATCGTCTCCGGAAATCATGGGCGGAACTCCTGTATTCGTGGGCACGCGCGTCCCAGCCCACACTCTGATCGATTATCTGGAAGCAGGCGACTCGACGAATGACTTTCTGAGCGACTTCCCGACTGTCTCGAAGGAGCAGGTGATCGAGGCGTTGGAACTGCTGCGTGAGAATTTCGCAGGCGCTGCAAAATAGTGAGAGTCCTGCTCGATGAATGTGTGCCGCGCAGATTGGCTGCGCAGCTCGTCGGCCACGATGTGAAGACGGTGCCGAAGGCCGGTTGGGCGGGCATAAAAAACGGGAAGTTGCTGAAACTCGCGGAGAGCGCCTTCGATGTCTTCATAACGGTCGATCGAAATCTGAGCTTTCAGCAGAACTCCGCTGAGCTAGAAATCGCAGTCATAGTCTTGGCGGCAAAAAGCAATCGGTTCCAAGATTTGCTGCCGATTGTGCCACAGATATTGGCGACGCTGAGGACGATTCGCCGTGGTGAGGTGGAGGTGGTCAGCACCTAGCGTTGGGATCGCTTCTTTTGCTGTCTAAGAATCAAACGTTGTGCTGAAAAGTGCGGTCTCGTCGTTCATGGGAGCGCAGATTTCTCAGAGGGACGCAGATAAAGGGAGGGAGATGCGACTGCACGTAGACGATTCTCTTCTTTCCGGTATCTGCGCCCATCTGAGCCATCTGCGGTTAAAAAGATCCGGAGTTTGAACCGCAGATTTCGCAGAGGAACGCAGATAAGGGAGGGAGAGGTGACTGCACGTAGACGATTCTCCTCTTTCCGGTATCTGCGCCCATCTGAGCCATCTGCGGTTAAAAAGATCCGGAGTTTGAACCGCAGATTTCTCAGATGAACGCAGATAAAGAAAAACGCGGAGAGTTTGGCCCACGGAATACACGGAAATCCACGGAAAGTTTTTTGGCTAGCGTAGTTTCTGTGTAATTCAGTGTCTTCCGTGGGCCATCCCTGACATCCGACATCTGTGGTTAACTCTCCCCGCAGATCCAGGAATTTGAACC
>JAYUPM010000068.1:0-5032 GCA_043760145.1 Spartobacteria bacterium | reverse complement strand
CCGCTGGTGATGAACTTACGGTGCCACTGGTTCCTCCCCAGGAAGGTAAGACAGGGGATAAATCGCGCGGATTGATCATGAGCGGCGATAAGAATTTCCGCCCATCGGATGCCGTTTTTGGAGCCGACGGCGCCCTATATATCAGTGACTGGCATAACGTCATCATCGGCCATATGCAGCATAATGTGCGGGACCCGAATCGGGACCACAAGCATGGTCGGATCTATCGGATGACCGCCACTGGTCGTCCATTGCAGAAGCCTGTCGCGATAGATGGCCAGCCGATCCCCGCATTGCTCGAGCACCTGAAATCACCCGTGGATGGGATCCGCCACCGGACACATGTCGAACTGAGCGAGCGCGATTCAAAGGAAGTCATCGCTGCGTTAAAGGCGTGGATTAAGCAGTTTGATCCGGCAAAAAAGGAAGACGCGCATCACTTGATGGAAGCGCTTTGGATTCATCAGCAGCACAACGTCCGCAATATCGAGTTGCTCGGTCAGTTGCTGAAGTCGCCCGAGCCACACGCGCGCATCGCGGCCGGGACGGTGCAGCATCACTGGTTCAACGTCGAATCAACATTGCAAGGCGGTGTCATCGCCAAGGAAATAGAGGCAGCCGCCAAAAAGTCCGGCATTCTCTCTGACACGCCGGAGCTTACCGATATCCGGATTGCCACAGTGCCCGAGCGATTGATGTATGACGTCAAGGAACTGACTGTGAAGGCTGGTAAAAAAATCCGGCTTACATTCGTCAACTCCGACTTTATGCCGCACAACATCATGCTGGTGAATCCCGGCAAAGCCGATGAGGTGGGCATGAAAGCCATGGCGCTTGGAGCCAAGGGGTTCGAGGTCGGTTTTGTCCCGGAGAGCGGCGACATCCTCTGGAGCAGCAAGTTGCTTGATAAGGACAAGGAACAAGTCATCGAGTTCGCCGCCCCCGCCAACCCCGGCGATTACCCGTATATCTGCTCATTCCCTGGCCACCACATCATCATGCGCGGCACGATGAAGGTGACGCAGTAGCAGGCGATGGAACCACCAGGGCACCAGGGTTGAGGTGCGGCACGTTCCCTATTGCTCAGGTCCAAGACTCGGGTCGGAGAGCAGGTTTGTAGTTCCGGCTTCAGCCGGTCCGGGGAGGCGAAGTCAATAGTCAGAATGAAAAATGAAGAAGTGTGGGAATCCGCCCTTGCCGCCTAAATCCGGAACTACAAACCCCGAAAAGCGGCAGAGAGGACTGGCGCACTACAAATCGCTGTTGCGATCTCCTCACGGGTCCACCCGTAGACGACCGACAACACCCAGTTCCACCAGCACCAGATCCGGCATGAAGAACGCCGCGCCTTTCTTGTTGGGCAGACGCAAGGCGGCCTGGAACTGGGTTGGATCATCCTGCGTCAAATAGCGGACCAGGATATTGGTATCGAGCCCCGTCATTTCTTTGGAGCCTTGGGGCGCTTGAAACCGCGTGTCGCCGGGTCCGGATTTCCGTCTGGATCTCTCCGAGGTGGGGGCCAAAGATCAAAGGCCAAAGCGAAAAGAACGATGCGGGGTGACAAATCCGTTGACACACCGGAAAGGCATACCTATTTTGCGCACCCTTTTCCGACAAAACCGAGCAGGAATTCATGAGAACATTTTCAGCAAAAACCAACGAAGTGAAACGCCAATGGTGGATCATCGACGCCGCCGATCAAGTGCTGGGGCGGGTCGCCGTGAAGGCCGCCAATCTGCTTCGAGGCAAAGAGAAGGCGATTTACACTTCCCACGTCGATACCGGGGATTTCGTCATCGTGATCAATGCCGATAAGGTGCGGGTGACGGGGAAAAAGGAAGTGGCGAAGACTTTCATGAGTTTTTCGGGATTTGTAGGTGGGCATAAATCGGAAACGGTCAAGGCACGCCGGGCGCGCCGTCCGGAATTGCTGGTGGAACATGCGGTCAAGGGGATGATTCCACACAACCGCCTGGGTCGGGCGACATTCACGAAGCTCAAAGTGTATGCGGGTGCGGAGCATCCCCATGAGGCCCAGCAACCCAAGGCCGTTACCAACGTCAAATAATTCTTTCTTCTTAAACTAAATCTTCATGCTTCAGGAAATCATCGCCACTGGTCGCCGTAAAACCGCCATCGCCCGCATTCGGATGTCGGTCGGGAGCGGAAAAATCCAAGTCAACGGAAAGCCGTTCGACGAATACTTCAAGACGGTGGACCTCCAAAATACGGTGCTCGAGCCGTTTGAAGTGGCGAAAACCTCCAACGCCTTTGATGTCCGTGTCAATGCCCACGGCGGTGGCGTCACCGGCCAGGCTGGCGCAATTCGTCTCGCCATTGCCCGCGCACTCATTGAGAGCAATCCATCCCTGCGGGCAGCACTTAAAGTGGAAGGATTGCTTACACGCGATCCGCGGATGAAAGAGCGTAAAAAGCCCGGCCAGCCCGGCGCCCGGAAGCGCTTTCAGTTCTCCAAGCGCTAATTGCGCAATTGGTTTTCCTCCTCGAAGCCCGCGCTGCGCGCCCCCCATGTGCGTGCAGCGCGGGTTTTCTTTTCAACCGGAAGGGTTCATTTCTTAAGAACAGGATTGGCCATCACAAGGACTGGCTCATTCAGGCGCTTGTTGATGACGAAGGTGTTGTTGTCGCCATACATCGCCCATGGGCCACTCGGGATTTCATTAAATTCCACAAATTTCCAGTCAGTGACATCGGTGTCGTTCATGCCGAGGAAATCGCGGACAGCGGGCGAAACATCGAGGCCGGCTCCGCGGTTGAGGTTGGCCTTGGGGCGTTCGTTGCCAAAGACGTATTGCCAGTGATCGGTGCGGAACGGGCCGCAATCCTCCCATTGGGCGTAACAAATGCGACCCTTGAAATGAATGGCGATCCAGCGGCCTTTTAGCACCGTCCTGCCGTTGGATTCGTATGCCTCTTTAAACCATGGAATCACCTTTGAAGCCTCGGCCTTATGACCCTTATTGGTGAGATCATTGTATGGAAGCGCGATGTAAAATGGGTTTTGCCTTGGCGTGAAATTCACCGGGATGTAGTTGGCCCGGTTTGCCTTGTTGGGATCGTCCAGACCCCCATAATTATAAGCCCATTTCCGGTCCCATGAACTGACATGATTGGGCACCGGATTGTTTTTTGTGGGCTGTTCTCCAACCCAAAATGTTGTCGTCACAATCCCCGTCTTCCACGGGTAACGATCCGCCCCCTCCTTGGGTGGATCCACTTGCCCAATGGTTTCCGGCGTTTTTAATCCGGCATTCGTTAAAACCGATTCCCTGAGTTTCTTGGAATATTTGCCAGATTCTTCAGCCACCGCGTGGCCGTGCGGAACCAAGGACGCGAAAGAGGAAACCAAAATGGCGGATGACCGAAGGATGCGCTTTCTCATAGGTTAGGAGGTTGCTGTCATGAGTTCGGGTTGGATTGGCGGGAGAGAGAGATGGGGTGTGCCGGGATAATATAGGCACAAATGAGCCGATGTCCAAAAAGGATGAGGCGCATGGAGGCGGGATTGTGGGAACCAAGTGGTAACGTCGTTGCCACCTTGGTGGCACATCTGTGCCCTTGTGTGCCCACGATCGGTAAATCCCGCCCAATTCGAGATGGCAGTTGAAAACCCGCCGCTCCCTTCTTAGCATCCGCCGAATTTTCAAATCCACATCCTCATGTTTCGCTCCAAATTCCTATCCTCCACCGTTGCGCTGCTTCTCACCGGGACCCTGGCATTTGCCCAGGATGAAATCGTTGTCGGGGAATTTGCTTCATTGACCGGGGGGAGTGCCAGTTTCGGGCAGTCCTCGCATAAAGGGACGGCGCTTGCGATTGACGAACTGAACGCGGCAGGCGGGGTGTTGGGGAAGAAATTCAAGCTGATCACGGAGGACGACCAGTCGGCGGCGGGGCAGCCTGCGACGATAGTGCGGAAGCTTATTTCGCAGGATAAAGTGATCGCGGTGCTGGGTGAAGTGGCATCCTCGAAGTCGCTGGAGGCGGCGCCAATCTGCCAGCAAAACAAGGTGCCGATGATCTCGCCGGCTTCCACCAATCCGAAGGTAACAGAGGTGGGCGACTACATCTTCCGGGTCTGTTTTATTGATCCGTTCCAGGGGACAGTGATGTCGAAGTTCGCATTGGGCAAGGGATGGAAGAGGGTCGCCGTGTTGACGGACCTGAAGCAGGATTACGCGGTTGGGTTGGCCGAGTTTTTTCAGAAACATTTCACGGCAAACGGCGGGACGATCGTCCGGGAACAGAAATATTCCTCAGGCGACAAGGATTTCAAAGCGCAGCTGACCTCCATCAAGGCCGCCAAGCCCGAGGCCATTTTTGTTCCCGGTTATTATGGGGAGGTCTCATTGATTGCGCGCCAGGCCAAATTGCTTGGAATCAAGGCCCCGCTGCTTGGGGGTGATGGATGGGTGGGGGACTCGCTCCTGAAGGTTGCTGGCACCTCGCTCGATGGGTCGTTCTTCTCGTGCCATTTTTCCGCGGACGACAAAGCCCCGCTGGTGCAGGAATTCGTTGCCAAATATAAAGCCAAATATGGCGGGGCAATTCCCGATGACATGGCGGCGCTGGGCTATGACAGCGCGATGATACTTGCCGATGCGATCCGGAGGACAGGCAGCACGGATGGCGCGAAGCTTCGCGATGCGCTGGCGGGCACAAAGGATCACAAGGGGATTACCGGCGTGATTACCCTGGACGAAAAGCGCAACGCGCAAAAACCGGCGGTCATCCTATCCATCGGCAATGGCGGATTCCAATTCGTGGAATCGGTCGCTCCATAGTGGCTGCGAGGTTTTGTAGTCCCGCCTTCAGGCGGCAAGGACTCACGCAAAGCCGACGATGAGATACATTACACGCGGAGCAAAGAGGGGCACCGGCTGAAGCCGGGACTACGAACCGTGATTGAATTTCTTCAGCAGCTCATTAACGGGATCTCGCAAGGGGCCATTTATGCGCTGATCGCGCTCGGCTACACGATGGTGTTTGGTGTCCTGCGCTTCATCAATTT
>JAYUPM010000067.1:0-2074 GCA_043760145.1 Spartobacteria bacterium | reverse complement strand
ATCTCGCATCCAATTATCCGGCCGCATCCGATCTTTTTAAACGGGCCGACTCCATCCTGGGCTGGTCCCTGAGCAAAGTGGCTTTTGAGGGTCCCGACGAAGCGTTGACCCAAACCCGAAATTGCCAGCCTGCCCTTTACGTCCATGGATTGGCGTGCCTTGCCGCGTTGCATGCCGAGATTGGCGAGTTCGATATCCATGCGGCGGCCGGACTCTCGCTTGGCGAATTTACCGCGCATACTGCTGCCGGCACTTTTGATTTTGAGACCGGCCTCAAGCTTGTCGCCCAGCGCGGGATCTTCATGCAGGAAGCGTGTGAAGAAAACTCGGGGGCCATGGCGGCTATGATTGGTGCCGAAGAAAACACCGTGCGCGCCCTCGCCTCCGAGACCGATGTCGATATCGCCAACATCAACAGCCCCGGCCAGATCGTTATTTCCGGGGAATCCTCAAAAGTCGCCCTCGCGATTTCGCTTGCGAAAGAACACGGAATTCGGATGGCCAAGATGCTCAATGTCGCCGGCGCTTACCATTCCCGCTTGATGAACTCCGCTTTCATAAAGCTCGGCGAAGAACTCCAGCGCACCGAGATTCATTCCCCAAAGTTTCCCGTCATTTGCAATATCGATGCCCGGCCGATGCGTGAACCCGAGGAAATCCGTTCCTCGCTCCAGGATCAGGTCACCGACACGGTGCATTGGAGCGAAACCATTGAGTATCTCGTGGACGAAGAAAAATGTGAGCTCTTTATCGAGCTCGGGCCGGGGGCAACACTTGCCGGTTTGCTCAACCGAATCCGCAAAGGGACACCGTGCGTTTCGATCAGCGATTGCGCCTCTCTTACTGCCGCGCTCGGAATCCTCCGCGCTTAGTCAATGCGCCCGGCGTGGCAGGCGTCGCCGCCGCGATGTTGAACACCCCCGGAACGCACTTCACGGCGGAATGGCATGGATGCTTGGGCCCCGGGCCAGGTCACCGATATGGAGGCTGCCGCGATCGCGCGCTGGACCGCTTCCTCCAATGACAACTTTTCCGCCAACCCAGCCGCCAGCCATCCGGTAAAACAATCCCCGGCTCCAACCGTATCGATGGCTTTTACCCTCGGTGCCGGGAACCATTTTTCCCCACTGGAATCGCACACCACGACCCCACGCGCGCCCAATGTCACCACGACATTTTGACAACCTCGCCCCCGCAATGCGCGCCCCGCCTCGGCCGGATCTTTGTGCCCGCTCAACCGCTCGGCTTCGCATTCGTTGGGCGTGAGCGTGTGGACCAGGCGGAGCAGGCGGGACGGCAATTTCCGGGCCGGCGCAGGATTGAGAATGAACGGCACGCCCGACGCCGCAGCCAGCTGCGCAATGGCTTCCACGCTTTTTAGCGGGACCTCCAATTGCGCAACCACCGCATCACTACGGGCAATAACGAGCGCGGCAGCCCGGACATCCTCTGGAGAAACCAGATCGTTCGCGGAAGGGGCGACCGCGATCATGTTTTGGCCTTTTGCCCCGAGCATGATCAAGGCGACACCGCTGCTGGCTTCGGCTTTCTCGCGGAAATATCCGACATCGATCCCTTCACGTTTTAATCCCTCTTTGGCGGCGACTCCAAATACATCGCGGCCATGGGCCCCAATCAACGTCACCCGCACTCCAGCCCGGGCCGCGGCGACGGCTTGATTGGACCCTTTGCCGCCGGCGTAGGATTGGAACCCGGTCCCGAGCACAGTTTCGCCGGGGGCAGGAAGGGTGGTGCACCGCAAAACCATGTCAGTATTTGAACTCCCGAGAACGACGATGTGTGGGCGAATGGCACTCATGTCCGCGATCATTGCATAGACTTGCCAACAATTTCACTTTTCAGTTTTGCGTTTCACTTTCACGACCATCCCACAGAGGAGAACTTTTTAACCACGGATGTCGCGGATTATCGCGGATGGGGAGAAGGCCGAACCAAACTTTTTCCGCCTGGGTTCTTCATCCGCGTTCATCCGGGTTCATCCGTGGTTTATAATTCCCCGGCAGGGAAAGCGCTTCCGAAAGCGGCAGAGTGCACTACAAAACCTGTCGGATAA
>JAYUPM010000066.1:0-5045 GCA_043760145.1 Spartobacteria bacterium | reverse complement strand
CTCCGACCTCCGACCTCCGACCTTACTTGCACCGTTGCTCTTGTTCGGCGCGCTTGAGCAGTTCCTTCTGGGCGCTTTGCTGACGCTCGCCGGCGCTCCGTAGTTTTTCCTGGAGAGCGGTGTATTCGCCAAAGGGCGCATTGTCATCGAAAGCGAGTGTCCCATCTGGCTCCACGGTCCAGAGGCCCCACTGCTTTTTAAAAAGCTCAAGTGTGGCGAGCAAGTTCGCCGCAATTTCCTGGTCGCACTCACGGATCGTCAGATTGATATCCACGCTGGCCCCGCGCCTAAATCCGCCCATCACCTCCGCCTTCATCGTCTCCGGCAATTGTTCCTTATCGAGCTCAGCCTTAAAGTTTGTTTCCAGGTCGCGATAGAAATCCGAGAGCGCCCAATTCGCGGACTGAAAACGCTCCGTCATTTTCACCCGATCATCGATCACTTCCATCGATGTCAATGTGCCAGGCGCGGAAGCCCCTGCCTCGTTGAGTTCCCTGAGGGCATTTTCGTATGCCGCCATTTGTGGGGTCAATCGGCCAAGCACCCGCTGGGCGGCGACCAATGATTTGCGCTCATTCGGCTTCAAGGCCGCCGCCACTTCGCCGATCCGGGCCGTGTAATCCTCAATCCGTTGAACCGCATTCTCTGAGGCGCGCCCGTCGATGACAACCTCCTTGAGGTCATCAATGGATCCACGCTGGATCGCATCGAGTTCCTTGAGCCCTTCCTTCCGTGTGATCGCCCCGGAACTTCCAGGATTCCCGAGCCAACTCGAAAACATCCACCCGAGCAAACCGACGATGACAAATGCCGCTGCGAACAGCCCCCGACGCATCCATGCACCATCGGAGGCATTCATCGATGACTCAGCGCGGCTTGGCGTCAAACTTCTGATGCACCATTTCGCCCAGCTTTTCCGCAATGGCCGGATTCCCAAGCCGATCGATCACCTCCTGAAGGAATCCATGCACGATCAGCTTTTGCGCCTGCTTTTTACTGATCCCGCGGGAGAGCAAATAGAAGAGCTCTTCTTCATCAATCTGCCCTGTCGTTGCTCCGTGACTACACCGCACATCATCGGCTTCGATCTCGAGGCCGGGGGCGCTGTTCGCCTCCGCTTCGTCGCTCAAAAGTAGATTGCGCACCTTCTGGTATGCATCGGTTTTATGCGCGCCCGGCTCGACCCGGATCAGCCCTGCAAAGATGGTCTTGGCAGCATCATCAAGGGAGTTTTTGTAAAGCAGATCGCTCGCAGTATTGGCCGCCTCATGAATCTGCAATGTCCGCTGGTCGAGCTCCTGTTCCCCGTCCGCCACGCTCACCGCCAGCATGTCGCTGTGTCCCCCACTCCCCCGCAAATGACTGATGCTCTCGGTCCGCGCATAGGCTCCGCCAAGATTCAAGTTGAGCGCCACCGCATGCGCGTCCCGTCCGACCACCGTCGAATTGACCTGAAAAGCGCGGGTCGCGGCATTCCAGTTTTGCGCGCAGACATAAGTCACTTTCGCGCCTGTCCCCAACCAGAGATCGTTTACGCCACAGGCGAATCCGGGAGTCGCCGCATCGGCGGATTGGAAATAATCGACAACGGTGACTTTGCTCATCTCCTCGGCAATGATCAAAGTGTGCGGGAAACACGAACTGTTCTCCCCCTGGAGCCAATGGAACGTTTCAAGGGGCAATTCAATTTCCACCCCGCGTGGCACATAAAGAAAGGTTCCCGCCCGCACCTGGGATTGGTGAAGGGCCGCGAATTTCTCCGACCCGAGCGCGGCCCGTTCCCGCATGAAATGTTTTTGGAAGAGCTCCGGATGCGCCTGGATCGCCTGCTCCAATGGAAGCCAGATCACCCCTTTTTGAGTGAGCGCCTCGGAGAAGAGCTGTTGGGCGAGCAATTGATCGTTCCCGAAAATCATCCGGCCGGCGCTTGCTTCCAAGCCTGTGGAGCGGGTGACCAGTTCCTCCCCATCCGCCTCGCTCAAGGCGGCGCCCGGAAGAAACGATTCGATGTTGGCCGCCTTGAGATTGGCGAAGCGCCACTGCTCATCCTTGCGCCCGGGCATGGGCAGAGACTGGAACGTCGTCCACGCTTTTGCCTGGAGTGCGTTAAACCACTCGGTGTGGCCAAACCGGGCCCACGCCCCGGCATTCAATAAGGTGCCGGGCGCGGACCTCTGTTCCATTTCTTCAGCTTCAACCAGGGCAGTGCTCATGTAGTTCGATGGCCATTGCGCAATTGGGCGCGGGCCGCGGGATTTAGCCGACTGATCCTTCCATCTCCATGTCGATAAGGCGCTTGAGTTCGACGCTGTATTCCATCGGAAATTGACGGACCAGTTCATTGACGAATCCATTGACCGAGAGGCTCATCGCCTGCGCTTTAGTGAGACCGCGCTGTTCCATATAAAAAATCTGCTCGGCGCTGATTTGCGAGACACTGGCCTCGTGTTGGACAGCGTTGCCGGTGCCGCGCACGGTGATGGCAGGATACGTATCGGTGCGGCTGGTTGGGCTGATCAACAAGGCATCGCACTCGGTGTTGTTCTTGCACCCCTTGAGATGCTTGGGCACATGAACCAATCCGCGGTAAGTCGCCCGGCCTTTGCCGACAGAAATGGATTTGGAAACAATGTTGGAAGTCGTGTCGTCGGCGGCATGGACCATCTTGGCCCCGGTATCCTGGTGCTGTCCGTCATTGGCCAATGCGATCGAGATCACTTCCCCGCGCGCTTTGCGGCCTTTGAGAATCACTCCGGGATATTTCATCGTAAGCCGGGAGCCGATGTTGCAATCGATCCATTTCACCTCCGCTTCCTCGTGCGCGATCGCCCGCTTGGTCACAAGGTTAAACACGTTGGCCGACCAGTTCTGCACCGTGATGTATTGGATCTTCGCCCCCTTCATCGCCACCAATTCCACCACGGCCGAGTGCAATGTCGCCGTCTCAAATTTCGGCGCCGTGCATCCCTCCATATACATCACTTCGCTCCCTTCATCCGCAATGATCAGGGTCCGCTCGAACTGCCCGAAATTCTCCGCATTGATCCGGAAATAGGCCTGCAAAGGGTGCTTCACCTTCACGCCCGGCGGCACGTAAATAAAGGAACCGCCGCTGAACACGGCCGAGTTGAGCGCGCTGAATTTGTTGTCACCGGTCGGGATCACTTTCCCGAACCATTTCCGGAAAATCTCCGGATGCTTCATCAATCCCTCGGTCGATCCGACGAAGATCACCCCCTGGTCGCCCACCGCTTTCTTGATGTTGGAATAAACGGCCTCGCTATCGAACTGCGCCTCGACTCCGGCAAGAAATTTGCGTTCCTGCTCGGGAATACCGAGCCGTTCAAAGGTGCGTTTAACGTCCTCAGGAACCTCATCCCAGGAGCGGGTCGATTTCTGGCCGTGCGCAAGGTAATAGCGGATCTTGTCAAAGTTGATCGCCTCAAGATCCTTGGACGCCCAGTTGGTCGGCATCGGCTTTTTCAAAAAAATCTCGAGGGCCCGCAACCGGAAATCCAGGATCCATTCGGGCTCGTCTTTTACCCTGGAGATGTATTTGACGGTGTCGGCTGTTAATCCGACCCCGGCATCAAAAGCGTGCTTCTCGGGATAAGAGAAATCGCCGAGGGTCCGGTCGATATCGATGGTGGCTGTATCGCTCATTTTAGGGATTGTTATGGAAAGAACTCCGCTTTTTTAGGAGAGGCTCACAGCGGGTTCCTCGATGGTTTCTCTAATAAATTCGTATCCCCTTGCTTCCAGTTCAAGGGCCAGTTCCTTGCCGCCACTCTGGACAATCCGGCCCTCGACCATGACATGGACGTAATCGGGCACGATGTAATCGAGGAGGCGTTGGTAATGGGTGATCAGCAGGACCCCGAGCTTGGGGCCGCGCAATGAATTGACCCCATTGGCCACAATCTTGAGTGCATCAATATCGAGGCCCGAATCGGTCTCATCCAAAATCGCGTAAGCCGGCTCAAGCATCGCCATTTGCAAAATCTCGTTCCGCTTCTTTTCGCCACCGGAGAATCCTTCGTTGACTGAGCGCGCCGTGAACGCCCGCGGCATTTCCAGCAAATCCATCTTCTCATACATCCGCGCATAAAACTCCGTGGCTTCGAGTTCCTCGCCTTCTGGCAAACGGGCCTGCACCGCCGCCCGCAGAAAATTCGCGTTCGAAACACCGGGAATCTCCATCGGATATTGGAACGCCAGAAAAAGCCCCATCCGCGCCCGGACATCAGGCGCCAATCCGAGGACATTCTCGCCATCGAGGAGAACCTCTCCCTGGGTGACGGTATAATCAGGATGCCCGCCGATCGCTTTGCTCAACGTGCTCTTCCCGGAACCGTTGGGCCCCATGACCGCGTGAACTTCGCCCTTGGGAATATCGAGGCTCAGCCCCCGGATAATCTCTTTGTCGCCGATGCTGACATGCAGGTTTTTGATTGAAAGTGAACTCATGATCTATTTGCGATTTGGAATTTTTCCGGTCTCCGCGCACTTCGGGCAAAGCCCGCGAAAAGAAACTTCGTGATGCGAAACGGCCGCGTTTTTGGGCAATTGCCAGATCTCGTGGGCGTGCCGTTTGGCCTGTAGCGGGATATCCATAACCCCGGAGCAGCTTTCACAGAAGAAATGGGCGTGTTCCTGCAGATTGGGACAGTAACGCGACGGTTCCCTCTCGTGGCTGACCATCTTGACCAGGCCGCAGGAGGTGAGGGTTTCCAGACAATTATAGACGGTGGCCAGCGAGATGGAGGGCATCTTCGCCTTGACCCTCATGAAGACCTCGACAGCGGAAGGATGATCCCGCTTGTCCATCAGCACGTCGTAAACCTGCCGCCGCTGCTCGGTCATCCGCAAGCCGAGCCCGTGGATATGATCCTCCGGGGAAGCTGGGGAAATTGGGAGGCGCGCTTTCATTGGTGGAGCGGGAATATGCCGGAGCCGCTAACCTTATCAAGACCGATTCTAAATAAAGTTAAGGGCGGGCTGGGTCAATCGGATCGGACCGATCAGTCGGATCCGACCGATCGGTC
>JAYUPM010000065.1:0-2084 GCA_043760145.1 Spartobacteria bacterium | reverse complement strand
CCCCCCGACTTGGCTTTCGGCGCCGACGCCGCTTTGATCGCCTTTTGGACTTTCTTGTTCTGCTTGACAGTGGGTCCTTTGCCCTCCTCAAGGACGCTGGTTGGAAAATAACCGGATTGGCGCAATTGGCCGACGGCATCGTTGGCGGAAGGAGCCTCGATGACACCCTGGGATTCCTGACCGCGGGCATCGAGTGCTATGTATTCAAATTTGGCCATAAAATAGGGGGGACAACTCGCTGGGGGCTAAGGGCAAACTGTTAGGATGATGAGGGCGGCTTGTCGATTAGCTTTTCGACGTGGGGCGAAGGAATTCTCAGGGGTGGACTTTGAATGAGGCGCGGGACCGGGTTCCATTTGGAATTGGCTGGCATCCATTACGTGTATTTAAGCACCTCTTCAATCGTCGTCTCCCCCTCGAATATGCTCCGCATCCCGTCTTCGCGCAGCGTGGTCATTCCCAGTTCAATCGCCTTTTGCTTGAGCACGACGGAGGCGGCCCGCTCGTTGATGAGTTCCCGGATCGGATCGCTGATGTCGAATAGTTCGTAGATCCCTTTGCGCCCCTTGTAACCGGTGTGATTGCAGACCTCACACCCCTTGCCGTAATAAAAATTCTTGTCCCCGATTTCGTGTGGGGATAGCCCCAATTGCGCGAGGACGGCCTCCGAAGGCTCATAGGCGGCCCGGCAATTGAGGCAAATTTTCCGGATCAGACGCTGCCCGAGGACGCCTTCAAGGGCGGCGGAGATCAGGAATGGTTCCACCCCCATATCGACCAACCGGGTCACAGCTCCGGGGGCGTCGTTGGTGTGGAGCGTCGTAAATACGAGATGCCCGGTGAGCGATGCCTGGATAGCGATTTGGGCAGTCTCGATATCGCGTGTTTCACCCACCATGATCCGGTCGGGATCCTGGCGCAGGAATGCGCGCAAGACCCGGGCGAAGTTGAGCCCGATCGCTTCATTGACGGGGACCTGGATGATCCCTTCGATGTCGTATTCGACCGGATCCTCCGCCGTGAGCACCTTGGAATCGACCGTATTGATCTCGTTGAGAGCGGCGTAAAGGGTTGTCGTTTTTCCCGAACCGGTCGGCCCGGTAACAATAAAAATACCATTCGGTTTCTCGATGGTCTTCAGGATGTAGTTATGGATCCGCGGCGGCATTCCCAGTGCCGTCAGGTTGAGGTTTACCGTGCTCCGATCCAGCACCCGCATCACGACGCTTTCCCCAAACTGTGTGGGCAATGTCGAAACACGCAGATCCACCTGACGCCCGCCAATATGCTTCTGGATGCGGCCATCCTGCGGCAACCGCCGTTCCGCGATGTTTAAATTGGCCATCACCTTTACCCGCGAAATAACGGGCAGCGCCAGGTGCCGCGGGGGCGGCGACATTTCGTAAAGGGCTCCATCCACCCGGTAACGGATCTTGAACTCGGTTTCGAATGGTTCGAAGTGCACATCCGAGGCCCGATCCTGGATGGCCTGGTGAAGAATCAAATCAACGTAGCGAATGATCGGCGCAGCGTTTGCCTCGGCCTCAAGATTCTTGAGATCGATATGCCCGTCGGGCCCGCCAAATTCCACGTCGCCCCCGAGTTCCGCAAGGATCTCGCTCATGCTCCCGGTGTCGCTGCCGTAATGCTTTTTGATGAGATTCTCAATCTCCTCCACCGGGGCCACAACGAGCTGTATCTCCTTGCCCAATGCGAAACCCAGGTCCTCGACGGTTTGGAGGTTGAATGGATCCACCAACGCGAGCTGGATGGTTTTTCCGTGGAGCCCGAGCGGGAATGCGCGATGCAGCACCGCCAAACCAGCCGGGATCAGCCGGATCACATCCAGGGCCGGTTCGTATGTGGCGAGGCTCACAAATTCCGCGCCGAGGGATTCGGCAATGGTCTGGTAGAATTGCTCCTCGGTGACGAGGCCGTAATCGACCATCGTCTGGACAAGGCTTTTTCCAGAATTCGCGATTTCCTGGGCGATGTCATCAGCCTGGCCCCGTTCAACGATGCGTTGTTCAAAAAAGAGTTCGAGCACTTGCGTGGGATTCATAGGAGTGGAGGGAGGTTCACCG
>JAYUPM010000064.1:0-2091 GCA_043760145.1 Spartobacteria bacterium | reverse complement strand
CCGCCTTGAACCGTCCATACCTCATGGTTAAACCGGTCGCCCATGGGCAACCCGCTGTCAAACGCTTTCAGACTAAGTCTCTGTCCCCCTCGCCTTTTAAGGATGGTGGGCGTTAATTATCAGACCTTTGCCAACTGGGTTCAAAAACGCCGGCGTGAGCGCGGGTCGCAAGCGCCGACTCCAATTGCGCAGCTCCGATGGGTGGAAGCCGTTCTGGAAAGTGGCGGAACCGCCGCCGCCGAAGGCCGAGGCGGGTTGAGTGTTCATTTGCCCGGTGGTGCGCGTTTGGAGATTCTTGATGCCAGGCAAACGATCCTGGCTGCGGAGCTGCTTCGCATTCTGGCCACCAAGAGTTAGGCGACAACATGTTAAGCTTTGCCGGCAGCCTGAAAATCTTCGTGGCACTTGAGGCTTGCGACATGCGCAAAGGCTTCGACGGAATATACGCTCTTGTCACCGAGCGCCTGGGGGAAGATCCGCGCAACGGCGCCATCTTCGTTTTCAGTAACAGGCGACACACCCGCCTAAAGATCATTTACTGGGACGGAACTGGTTTATGGCTTATGACAAAGCGACTTGAGTCCGGAACTTTCTCATGGCCGAAACAATCAGATTCGGAGGCGGTAAAATTGCGACTGGCACCCGAAGCTCTCGCCATGCTCACAGATGGAATTGATCTGCGCGGAGCACGTATGCGGGCCTGGTATGATCGGGAAGAAAAATAACTCAAAAATGTAACTAACATCTTGGGCGTTTCGGGATGTTGTAAGTCGATGGCAGAGCCTACTTCACGCGAACTCGAACTAATGACGCAACTCGCGTCCATTACGCGTGATCACGGCCTGGCACTTCAGGAAATAAAGTTACTCCGACTGAAGCTCGATGCGCTCGCTCAGCGCCTTTTTGGAAAGAAGAGTGAGCAACTCAACCCGGCTCAACTTCTTTTGCTTTTGCAGGAAGATGCAGCGCCGGGACCGGCGACGGGAAACGAATCCGGCCCGGGGGACGCTGACGCGCTCCTGCTGCGGCCGGAGAAAGCTTCCAATCGCAGTCGCAAGACTCATGCACCGCGGATTCCTAACAACTTGCCCGTTGTGCACGAGGTGATTGATCCCGCTCCTGTCAAAGCCTGTCCAGAAGCGTGGCGTTGCATCGGCGAGGAAGTCACCGAGTTACTCGACTTCGAGCCGGGACACTTTTTCAAGCGTCGCATTGTGCGGCGCAAGTTTGTGCATCGGAGCACGGTGGATGCGGTCCCGGTGATTGCTGATTTGCCTGAAAGCCTGTTGGAACGCAGTATGGTGGCTCCCGGGCTTCTGGCGCAGATCCTTGTGGGTAAGATCTGCGACCATCTCCCGCTCTATCGGCAGGAGTATATCTTTAAAAGCCGTCACGGGGTTTATCTGCCGCGCCAAACAATGGCGCGATGGGTGCAACTGGCGGCGGATTGGCTCAAGCCCATTTATGAACTGATCCAAACCGGAGTGATGGACGGTGGATATGTGCAGATCGACGAAACGATCATCAAATATCTGGAGCCCGGACACGGCAAAACCAAGTCTGGTTACATGTGGGTTTGCAGCAAACCCATGGGGGACGTCGTCTTTCATTGGCACACCGGCCGATCCGCGGCGTGCCTGGAGAAGATCGTGCCTGCTAACTTTGCCGGGACCCTCCAGTGCGATGGATACTCAGGCTACGACACTTTTGCGAAGAGGCGCGGCGCTGGAATCGTTCTCGCCGGGTGCATGGCGCATGCGCGGCGCTACTTTTTCGAAGCCAAGGACCAATCGCCCAGAGTGATTGGTTGGATACTTCGGCAAATCCAGCATCTGTATGCCGTGGAAGCGAAACTCAGAAATAACAAAGCGGGACCGAATTTGCGAGAGGCCGTCCGGGCCAGTGAAAGCCGCCCCATCATGACTCGACTTCACCGGCTCTTTTTGAGGCTCAAAGCGAGTCGTCGGTTTACCCCGGAAAACCCCGGCGCAATAGCGATCCAATACGCCCTCGGTCAATGGGAGTCACTCTGTGTGTATCTCAGCCAGGGCCGGGTGGAGATCGATAACAACAAAGTCGAGAATGTTATGC
>JAYUPM010000063.1:0-5095 GCA_043760145.1 Spartobacteria bacterium | reverse complement strand
GCATGAATACGGACACGTCCTCACGACACGGTATCTTGTTGACGTAAGCTTTACGCACGACCATTGGGGCAAGCTAGCGGCGGAAAAATTCGCGGATGCGTTTGCCAAAAATTTTCTAATGCCACGAACCGGTGTTTCCCGCCGCTTGTCGGATGCCGTGAAATCGCATGGTAAAGGGGTAACCATTGGCGATGTAATTTCGTTGGCGCATCTTTATCGCGTGTCGGCAGAAGCGATGTTTCGACGACTGGAGGAACTGAAACGCATTCCGTCTGGCACTTGGGATATTTTGCGGGAGAACCGTGGTTTCCGCCCGGAGCAAGCGCACTCGGCCCTCGGTCTGAACAGTGAACAACTACAACCAATCCTGCCGTTGCGTTACCGGCTGCTTGCGCGGAGTGCCTACGAAAAGAAGGAACTCATTACTGAAGGGCAATTGGCTCGGAAGCTTCGGTTGGACAGGGTTTCAGCGCGACTGGAACTGGAGTCACTCCGGCTGATTGCCGACGATTCAGGCGATTCGGACGAGGAAGGGTTTGCACCCGTCGAACTGGATGCGTCCGATCTGCTGCCAGTCTCCCGAAGTTAATCGAAGAAAGAGCACGATACTTTCCCTCAAAATCGCACCCGCTAGCCTCGTGGTGGGAGACAGCCAGAGTGAAGACTTAAGTCGGAGGTCGGAGGTCGGAGGTCGGAGGTCGGAGGTCGGAGGTCGGAGGACGAGGGACGAGGACGAGGACGAGGACGAGGACGAAAATCGGGATGGTTCACTGATCACTGATTACTGATCACTGATTACTGATCACTGATTACTGATCACTGATCACTGGGGGACTGGGGAGCAGAAGAGGGAAGAGTGTCATAACGCGAGAAGGGGCTTGGCTTCCCGCGCATTCCGGGTAGTCTCATGGCACGCAAGCATCAAGAGTGTCGGGGCCTATTTCGGCCACGACAGCCAACCTGCCGGAACTCCTGTTCCGTTAAGGTGGACTCCCAGTGGCAATAGCCGCTGGGGATGTGCGAGTCGGGCGAGTGCCCGGCTCGAATCTTGGTGTGTCTGCGGATTTGGAAAAACCGACCAGGCACATAATGAAACTCAGTATCCGGACCAATCCCGCCAACCCCGACCATCACCTCTGGAACAACCATGGGCGCTGGTTCATTCACTACGTCATCCATCCGACGCCTTTCACGAAGGATCGTGTCCGGCGCTCGCTCGGCACCAACTGCCTGCGCGAGGCCCGCAAACTGCGCGACGCGTTCCTCGCGAGCAACGGATGTGTGGAAGGAGGTGCGGCATGAGCGTGCTCCTGCGTTCCCTCGGCATTTACGGATACGACTCCCTTGAGCCGATTATCCTTGCATCGCTGGTGACCGGCGACCCGTTGCTGCTCATCGGAAAAGCCGGCACGGGCAAAACGTATCTGCTCAACTCTCTGTCGGAGGCGCTCAACCTTGCGCACCGGCATTACAACGCGAGCCTCATCGCTTTCGATGACCTCGTCGGCTTCCCGTATCCGGAGAAGGACGGCGAAGGGATCCGTTATCTTCCGACCCCCTCGACTGTCTGGGGCGCGGAATCGATGCTCGTCGATGAGATCAGTCGTTGCAAACCCGAGCACCAGAACCGGCTCTTTTCCCTGATCCAGGAACGGCGGATCCAGGGGATTCTCATCGAGTCGCTCCGATACCGTTGGGCGGCAATGAACCCGTGCTCCATGGATCAGGGGGCCGCCGATGCGTATGAAGGGTCGCTCCCCCTCGACCAGGCATTGGCCGACCGGTTCGCTTTCGTCGTTGAAGTTCCGGATTGGGGCGAACTCTCCGACGCCGACCGCGATCTTGTTGCCGATCCGCGCGGCGAGGGCGCTATTTCCAAGGACAAGGTGGGCCTTTCGGAGCGCCTGCAATCCGCCGGGGCGCTTTTCAAAAACCTGCTGGCGACCGGGTTTCCCGACGGTCTTTTGCGTTACGCGGTGACGGCCTCCACAATCCTGACCAATTCCGGCCTGCGCATCTCGCCGCGCCGTGTGCGGCAGCTCGCCCGCAATCTGCTCGGTGCCATGGCTGTGGCTGATGGCGTGGTCACTTCCAAGCTCTTCCAACTCGTGCTGCAGTGGAGCATTCCGCACCGCGCATGGGGCAAGACGCCATCGGAGGAAGCCGTGCGTGCGGCACACATTTCGGCATGGGACCTGGCTTTCAATTCCGGGAACGACGCATGGCTCAACACCCTGCAGATCGAGCGCAGCATTGCGCGCAAGGTGAAGCAACTCATCGGTGGCACCTGCCCGGATGCTGACACAGGCACGCTCGCCGTGACACGCAGTCTCGCTTCACTTCCACTCGAGGAGGCGGGCGCGTTTTCCTTCGCGCTATATCCGGCGGCGCTCGCGGGCAAGCTGCCGATCGGGCGCGAAGGCGTGGCCGAGCTGGCGCGGCTGGCATCGGAGATCACCGATGTCCGGGGCGAGATCTCGTGGAAAGATTCCGGGTTCGGGATTCAGAGCCCACATCCCGACAAGGAGCGATTTGCCGCAGTGCTAGCCGGGATCGGCGGCAAGCGGCACGACCGCGCCGCGCAGCTCTTCAGCTGGCTGCTGCTCAAGAAGATCGCGGTGAACGATCCGGAAACCTACGAGAAGGAGTTCAACAAATGCATCGCGCTGATATCCTCGAAAATCCGTTCACGCTGATCGCCGCCACTCTGCTCCGGTGGATCAACGCCATCGCCATTGGAGAGCGCATCCCGCTGAAGTGGTGGAATTCCGGATCTGGTCAACGTCCGATCCGCCGTGAGCAGATCTGCATGAGCATCCTTGGCAACCCGGATCGCAGCATCAACTGGCGCGAAGAACTGCAGCTCGAGCTGCCATGGCGAAAAGGCCGATCCCTGGTGGAACGGGCATGGGATTGCCTCGCCGCCAACGGCACGGAGACCCCTTCCGAAGCGCTTGCACACTTCATCTCGAGGCCGAACCACCCGCTCCACTGCGACGTCACCCGGCTTCTCCCGGAACCCCCGCCACAGCCGCGCGGTGCCTTTCGCGGGCCTCCTGTGAAGGACCAGGCGCTGCGCTGGTTTGAAATCGACGACACCGAGTTCCTGCGCCGCGCCCTGATCCTCGGCTGCTGCAACGACTACTTTTTCGATCCGGCCAAACCTGTCATCTGGACAGAGAAACGGCTCGCTCGGCGGGTCCGCCTTTTTCAAACGGGAGACTTTTACGATGAAAATTAACGAACCGCTTTTCCGCGCAATCCTTTCCGAGCTGCTGGATGAAAACATGCTGGCGTGCAACGGCGTGCTTTCGCTGGCGGGAATCGAATTCACCGAGTCGGTGCCCACGCTTGCGGTGACCTTGGGCGAGCGCCCGATGCTTTTGGTAAACCTGAAGTTCCTCGGCGAACACGCGCACACCGAGGCCCATGTGAAGGCCGTGATCCTCCACGAGTTTTTACACATCATCCTCGGACACACAGAGCGTTTCGAGCGCATGGATACCGCGCTCAACTTCGCGCTCGACGCGGTGATCAACCACATCATCCACCGGATCTGCGGCCTGGATTATAGCGACTTCTTCAGCCGATATTACAAGGCGGCCATCGGCGTGGCCAAGCTTCTGCGCCCATGGGTAGGCGAGGAGTGCAATTTCCCAAAGGAGCGCCTCACGAAAGACGAGCGGGCCCTCAACGAGCTCCAGGAGGGCCTCATCAAAGGGCGCATTCTAGGCGATGACGTCCTGGAGCTGGTGAAAGCCCAGTCCCAAAGCCAATGGGACATCGAGCTCCCGGAGGGCACCCTGTTCATCGGCTCACATGACCTCGACGACGACTGCTCGCCTCTCATCGTCGATGCCATTACCCAAACTCTGAAGTCATGGAACCAGGGCGGCATATTTCGCGACCCGGGACGTTTCCTCTCTGATCCCAATCGGTTCGCAGAAAAGGGTGTCCCAATCGAGATGCGCAATTGGGAACGCACCGCGTGGGAGATCCTGCGCAACTTCATCACAGCCGACCGCTCCTCGCCGCTCCTAGAAGAAGTGCCTCTCACGGTTCTGCTGCCGGTGCTTTCCCCCAATGATCGCCGCGCCTTTCTGCGAACCCTTTGGAACCCCATCGTGGCCGAGGCGCGCTGGGATCTTGTGGCGCGCAAACCATTTGGAACCTGCCATGTGTATCTCGACGTGAGCGGCTCGATGGGCGAGGAAATGCAGGCGCTCGTCGGGTTGCTCTCCCGGTTGCGCCGCTACATCCGGACGCCGTTCTGGGCCTTCAGCGACGTGGTCAAACCAGCCACCATCCGCGACGGGCAGCTCGTCACTGAAAGCACCGGGGGCACCTGCATGAACAGCGTGCTCCAGCACGTCGCCGACACGCGTCCCGGCAAGGCGATCGTCATCACCGACGGATACATCGATTTGTGCAACCCCGCACTGCTTTCGCGGATGCGCGCCACCGGCCAGCAGCTTTTCGCAATCGTCTCGCGCGGCGGTCACACGCGCGAACTCGACAACGCCTGCATCCCGTGCCGGCAACTCGGAAAATACCCATCATGATCCAACTCTCTGAAGCCGTCCTAAACGGACATCCCGACAAATTCTGCGACCAGCTCGCCGACACGATTCTCCACGAAACATTGCGTAAAAGGCCCGGCGCATATGGCCAGGTCGAGTGCAGTATCTGGTCCAACCGGATCTGGGTAAGTGGCGTCATCGCCGCCAATCCCGCGCCCGAGATCGATCTGCTCGCGCTTGCCCAAAAGGTCGGGCGCGCCATCGGTTATCGCGAAGGCACCACGAATGATCCCGCCCGTTTCCAGATCGATGATCACCTCTGCAGACTCGCGGCCGATCCCCGCGACTGGACCGCGCAGCCAAACGACCAATGCATCACCACGGGCTGGGCCGGATACGATGCGCGCACCCGGTTCCTGGCGCCCGAACATTTCCTGGTTCACGCGTTGCGAGAGGCCTTGGTTGCCGCATGCGATGGGCAAAAGACCAAACACCAAAAACGCAAAGACCAATGGAATGACCAGGGCGGCGCGCTCCAGGGGCACGGGCCCGATGGGAAAGTCCTGGTCCGGTTG
>JAYUPM010000062.1:0-5098 GCA_043760145.1 Spartobacteria bacterium | reverse complement strand
CGGTAGTCAGGTTGACGAATCTCTCTACTCCCTCGATGCGAGTCCCATTAGCCATGGCAATCAGCCCGGCGCGGTTATCCATATTAAGCCCAACCAATGCATCGCTGTAATCTGCGTCAAGCACCTGATCAATCCCGGGGCCGCCAACCAAATAATCCATCCCGCGTAAGCTGCGGAGGATGTCGTTTCCCTCGCCGCCAATGAGCGTGTCGCCCAACGGATCATTGCCGCCATAAAGAGCGTCTCCCCCATTGGTGCCAGTGAAATTAAAGCGCTCAAAGCCCGAGTAATTGACACTGGCGGTGTTCCCGAATGAGGAGTGGTAGTTGTATAAAACCCCGCTCCCAAGCGCCGCATTAAAGCTAGCATAAGTGACTCCGCTGGTGACTGGGACAGTGGTCCAGTCGAAGACCAGGACATCAGTGCCGCTCCCTCCCTCGACAGTGTCAAAGCCTTTGCGGACATCAATCGTATTATCCTCTGTGCTGCCAACCAAGGAATCATCGAAAAGCGATCCGATGATATTCTCGAAGCCCGCGATCACATCCAGGTTTGCAGCCCCTTTGTTCCCGTCGCCGGCAAGCGCGCGAGTGGAAGCAAATTGGCTCCCCAGAGTCAGGTTTACGAGGACCCCAGCGGACGAATCGGCGTAATCAAGGGTGTCGATGCCGGCCCCGCCGTCGAGAGTGTCCCCACTTAGATCGTTGCCGCCGCCGCCGTGGATAACGTCCTGGCCGCTGCCTCCGCTAAGCCAATCAGCTCCGGTTCCGCCCTTGAGGAAATCATCTCCGTCAAAGCCGAAGAGCGCTTCCGCCCCTGTTCCGCCGATGATGGTATCGTTGAAACCAGAGCCTTTAACTTGCTCAATCCAGAGCAGGGTATCGCCTTGGGCATCGCCGCCAGAACCCATTCCAGTAATGAGATTGACGCTCACAGCTGCGCCAGAACTGGCATAGGAAACGGCGTCAATTCCAATTCCGCCATCAAGAAGATCCGCACCCGCGCCACCTTCGAGGACGTCGTTCCCGTCGCCGCCCAGCAATGTATCGGCCCCTGCGCGTCCTTCGAGAACATCATGGCCTGCATCACCGTTGATCAAATCATCCGCCCCGCCGCCACGGAGCTGATCATCACCATCTCCGCCCGATAAAAAGGCCAAGAGATTCACATTGTCGCCCACGAGCAGATTGTCGTTGCCCGCACCACCCGCGCCGGTGATCTGGGTAATTCCAGTGAAAACTTCACTCACTCCGAAGCCGGTGACGGTGAGACTACCTGCCACGAGGTATACCGTGAGAATTTCGTTACCATCGATCTGATCGCCGATAAGACGATCCGCAGCATTAAGCCCGACATTGAGTCGAAGGTTTCCGACGAGATCCGCAGCGAGTCCTGGGCCCGCGCATTCGACTAAAACCATCTCTCCATCAATCTGCGCCCACGCATGATCATTCTCCGCCTTCAAAGCCGCGACTGCCGCCTCATCAAGCTCCACACCACGAATTAGCGCGGAAAAGAGCGCTCCCTCATCGCCCGGGGTTTCACTGGAATTCAATTCGGCATCAAGAAAGTGGCCGATCTCTTCCAAAATAACGGCCGCGATTATCTCCGGGTCCCGTGAATGGGTGGCAACAAAGTCGCGGGCAAGA
Organism: Spartobacteria bacterium; assembly: GCA_043760145.1. Classification (GTDB taxonomy): domain Bacteria; phylum Verrucomicrobiota; class Verrucomicrobiia; order Chthoniobacterales; family Chthoniobacteraceae; genus CAIURC01. The sequence continues at coordinate 3,449 of JAYUPM010000062.1, read as the reverse complement.
AAGATGGATGCCCTTCCATTGATTGCCGCGAACGCTCCATCGGCCTGCGCAAGCTCCTTCCTGTCTCGAATCGTAATTTGGGGCAGCCCGCTGAAATCATTGCGGATCCATTTCTCGCAAAGAATGTTCGCCTTCAGGCGCGAGAATTCAGTCCCAAGGCTCAGCGCCAGAATTTCCAATAATCGATCGGAAACGGCCACTTCGCGTAACTGGCGGCGGGCGCAAGCGATGGCGGAGTGGAGGGGGGCGGGGACGGCGGCATCAGGAGTTAGCCTGATGCTAGAAGTGTGTGGGGTGGAAGGGCGATTGATACGAAGTGGAGTATGAGAAACCCGGATCGATAGTGCGTCGAGGGGTGGCGTTGAAGCCCGACCGATCCAAGTAAAGCACCTGATATGCCACGTTGATAAAAAATGGAAGCACGGAGGCTGAAAAACATTTTTGAATGGGGTAATCCCCTAGGGGTTATCGTAAGTTGGATCAACAAAATCCAGCGGTTTTCAAAAAAGCGTCAATTTGCGACGAGTCATCTCATTTACTGGAGTGAGCTAGCACTTTCACGTAAGGCTCATGGGCGCCTGAAATAGTTTTATCAGATTTCCATTTGCAATTACGTTGCTCCTCAACCATGTTGGACCCTATGCGTGCCCCTGATAAACGCCTCATCCTTTGGCCCAGAATCTTCACCCTCGGCGGCCGGATTTTGCGGATGCCTGACATTCGCCCGGTCCGTTGAATAAAAGTTAAAACTCCGTACAATGATCCTTCAAAAACGCACACGTGGAGTCTTGCTCCTCCATTGCGTTTCCCAAGTCGTCTTGGCCGAGATCCTTTTTGTCGGCTGGAGCCAGTTGCCCTTGGACTTGGCTCGCTTCCAACACTTTGGGACGCTGACCAATTACACCCTCTATGCGATTTTGGTCGGGCTCGCACTGCTTAGCGATGGCTTTCGTGTCACAACCCGCCGACTCCCGCTCTTGGGGATCACCCCCGGGGAAAACGTCCGGCGTTCCGGCCGCCAGGTGGTCACGGTGATGGCTTTTCTCTTCCTTTACATCGTTGCATCAAAGGATGCGGCGATTTCGCGCATTTTCCTCTTTAGTTACCTCGGTGTTCTTTACAGCCTCCTTTTCGTTACCAATCGTTATCTGCCGCCGTGCATCGCCCGCTGGGTATTTCCTGCCCGACACAGGCAGCGCACGATCATTGTCGGTTGCGCCCAATCCGCGTCAGACGTCCGTGAATGGGTGGCGAGCAAGGAAGCTTATGGGATTGATATCGTCGCGCATTTGACAAGTTGCGACCCGGTCGAGATCAAGGCACAATTGAGTGAGCATCGGGCGCGGCAGCTCTTGATATGGGGGTTTCCGCCATCCACGGCTGAAGTCGAAAGCCTTGCCGCGCTCTGTGATGGATTGGGAGTTCGCCTCCTTATCCTCAATGACTGGATCAAGCGTTTCGGTCGTTCGATGGTCGTTGCTGAGGATGGAGGACATCAGTTTATTTGTTTCCACCGCGACCTGCTTGAGTGCCCGCTAAATCGGACCTATAAGCGCGCTTTCGATCTCTTCATCGCCCTTCCTGTCTGCATTCTGATTCTACCCATTCTCACCCTGATTATATGGATCATTCAGCGATGCCAGTCGCCGGGTCCCGTCTTTTTTCGGCAACGCCGCATCGGCACCAACTCGCGGGAGTTTTTGATTTGGAAGTATCGGACAATGACGACCATCCATGACAGTGAAGATCTCCAGGCAACTGATCGGGATCCAAGGGTTTTTCCTGCGGGAAGATGGTTGCGCAAACTAAGCATCGACGAAATGCCTCAGTTCATCAATGTGCTCTTTGGTGAGATGAGTGTTGTCGGTCCGCGCCCACACTTGCGAGCGCACGACGAGGAGTTTGCGACCAACTCAGCGACATACAGGTTGCGGCAGCAAATTAAGCCCGGAATTACTGGATTGGCACAAGTGACGGGCTGGAGAGGGCAAACCAAAACCATTAAGGATATCGATGGGAGGGTGGAGGCCGACTTGCGATACGTGGAGAATTGGTCAATTTCGACAGACTTACGGATTGTGGTCCAAACGGTATCGCAGTTGCTTAACCCGCCCACCAATGCAAATTAAGAAATCCAGCAAGGGAGGGGCGTTGTTTTCTCCGCTCTGGACGGGCAAGGTAAACCGGCGACTCCGAACGAGGGCGTCACGTTTCTTTGCCCCTTCGGCAACTGCTGCGATTGTTATGCTCCTTATTTGCGGGATGCTCCCCTCCACGGCAGAAGCTCGGCGCCCCCGTTATAGGGGACCAAAAGGCGCTCGGACCGGGATTCCGACCCCGCCTCCGCCACCTGCTCCACCTATCCCGCCGCTCGCTAGCCGATGACCAGGACCCACCATTCAATGATCGAACCTCTCGAAGCTCGGGTCGCCCCAGCCGGGGTAACGTTCGCCTATACGGACGTGGATGGGGACGCGGTTACGGTCAAGATTTCCAAGGGGACGCTCAGCGACGTGGTCTTCGACTTTCGATCCGAGGGGCTGGGGCAACAACTGGAATCGATTGATCTGGGTGGGAAAGCTGCCTTTCAAGGGGCAACGATCACGATCACTGCGGTCGCCGCCGCGGGCCTTGGGAATGGATTTGTAAATGTCGGATATATAAACGCTTCGGGAATAGATCTCCTGCTGGTCAAAGTGAAGGGAGATTTGGCAAGAATCGAAGTCGGCGATAGCAATCTGACAACTTCAGGACTGGGAACTCTCGATCTGCAATCTTTCCACCGCATGGGTGGAAGCACGAGCGACCAGGATCCCTTTAACGGCGGTTTGGATACCGGGAGCCATGTAAGCGGCGCGCTCAAAAAGCTGATGGTCAAGACCGACTTCGGCTCGGGTGGATTGTATGTCGATCAACTGGGTGCTGTGGTGATCGGCGGATCGTTGCTCGGAAACATGAATCCGGCGGATATAACGAATATCGATAACAGTGGCGAAATTTACAGTGCTACCACCATCGGTGCGATAAAGATTGGCCGGGATATCCGCGGTGGGGCGGGGGATTATTCCGGGGCCATCGTGGCTGTGGGCAAGATTACATCGATCACAGTTGGAGGATCCCTCATTGGAGGGAGCGGCCCGTCAAGCTCCGGAGCCATTTACGCTGGAAGTATCGGCAAGATTACCATCGGCGGGGACATTCAAGGTGGGCCGGGGAGTGTCGGCTCTGGCAGTATCATCGCTGCCGAAAGTATCCTTGGCGTAACCGTTGTTGGATCGATCTTCGGCGGAAATGGGGGGAGTTACAGTGGCGCAATAAGTGCCGGAACCACGCTCGGCGCGACTAAGATCGGACGGAGCGTTTCCGGCGGAGAAGGAGTCAATTCAGGACTCATACAGGCATTTGGCGACCTGACTAGCGTGACCATTGGCGGCTCTTTGATCGGCGGC
>JAYUPM010000061.1:0-2097 GCA_043760145.1 Spartobacteria bacterium | reverse complement strand
TCAGATTCGGGAGGAACTCAACCTCCGAGGCGCATCCGGCTCGGGCCAGCTTCTCCCGGAGCGAATCGACATAGTGCTCATCGCCGGAAGTCATTGCGCCGGCACAGCGCAGACGCACAGCGGGGAAACGGCCACGCTGGCGCAGAAGAATAAAGGCATCAATCAGGAGCCCGAGTCCTTTGTCTTCAATCATCCGGGCTAAGTAACCAATCACCGGAATCTCTGCCGGATCCGATGCGCCATAGCCTTCGAGCGCCATTCCGTTTGGAACGACACACACTTTGTCGGGCGCGAGATTCATGCGCTGCGCCATCACGTCCTGGAAATAATGGCTCGGGGCAATGAACCGATCCACATCGGCGGCCCGCTCGCTTAAGGCTGACCAGCACCGTTCCTTCCATGGCGCGGCGAGGCGATCGAGAAAAGCATCCTCCCCTTGCAACGAACAGAGTACCGGGATCTTCAACGCCTTGATCCGCCGAGCCAGTCCAACAAGAAGCGCGGTCGAAAGCCAGACCGCGTCCGGGCGCCCATGCTCTTCCAACCACTCGATTACCTTGTCGAGTTCCTTGGCTTGTTTGCCTTCTTCCCCGAGGAGCATTGAATGGGTTAACGCCCCGATCTCCGCCCCGCCGGTCATCCCGCTTTGTTTGCCAACCAAACGGAGAAGAGCCGGGTGATTGAGTAGTGAATCGAGCCAGCGCGGGCTGGAGCGGAAAAAAGAGAATTTCTGCTGGAGGTATACATTGATCCCCCCGTAAAAAATATCCGACCCTTCACTGACTGAAGTCTCATCCAGAGTAAGCGGGAGATACATCGGGAGCATAATCGCATCGTGTCCTTGCCGGATTAACTCCCGGGCCAGCGCATTCTCGCGCATGCAAACCCCGCAGTAATAACTCCCCGTCCCCGGCGTGATCAGGATGATTTTCATCTCGTTGTTACCGCAATTGGGGCGCGTCCATGAGTCAGAGGTGCCGGCGGTTCCGCAAATTGACCGACTGCCGCGAATAACTCCGTGAAATCGGAGAATAGATCGCCAATGAGGCAATCGGTCAGGCGTCCGCGCAAATGCGGATAGCTCTTGAGCATCCGGCCGAAGCTGAAATTCACATCGTAAAATGCGCAAACCAAAGTGCGCATTGTTTCGATCGCCTGGCAGAGTTGCTCCCCGTATTCGGCGAACCGAGCCCCGGAGGTATCCCCATCGCTCAAGGCCGCATCAACGATATCGGCCGCCATCTCCCCGCTCTTCAGGGCTAAAAACACTCCGCTCGAAAAGACCGGATCGAGAAACGCGAAGGCGTCTCCGGCAAGTAAGAGACCATCTGCCGCACAGAACTTGGAGCGATACGAGAACTCACTGGTCACCCAATATTCGCCCACCTGTTCGCCAACCGATAAGTGGTCCTGGATCCACGAGTTTTTGGCGATCTCGCGCGCCATGATTGTTGCGGGGTCCTTGGACTCGGCGAACAGGTAATCTTTCTCGGCCACAACCCCGACACTGACCAGGTCGCCGCGCATCGGTATAAACCAAAACCATCCACGCTCCTCAACGTAAGCGACAGTGGTCGTTCCCTCATCAATCCCGGGATCGCGTTTTGCGCCGCGGTAATAAGTCCAGATCGCAAGCTTGTTCATCCGGGGATCCTTTACCCGCCACCCTTCCCGGGCGGTGGCGACCTGTTCACGGCCGGAACAATCAATCGTCATTTGGGCGGAAGCCTCGAAGCTCTGTCCATCCGGTCCCACCGCTGTGATCCCGATGACCCGCCCTGAATCATCTTTGCGCAATGCTTTCACGGTTGTCTCCTCGTGGACTTCCGCCCCGAGCCGCCGCGCATTGTTGAGCAGCATTAAATCGAAATCGGCGCGCTCGACCTGCCACGTCGTCGAACTCGGGTGGTCGCTATGTTGAAAGAAATAGAATGGCTGGGATTGGCGTCCGTCCGGAGTGACAAACTGGACACTGTATTTTTTCGTGAACGCAATCCGCTCCATCTCCCCAAGGACGCCGAGTCGGTTGAGTGTGAACCAGCAGAACGGCATCAACGACTCCCCAATGTGGTATCGCGGGAACTTCTCCTTTTCGAG
>JAYUPM010000060.1:0-5101 GCA_043760145.1 Spartobacteria bacterium | reverse complement strand
GAAGGGGGTTGCCGGAGGATTGTTGAAGAAAGCAAAAACGGACTTCGCCCCGGTCAGTAACGCCAATAAGAAACCTGGCCGCCTCCAGGGGATCGGATTCCGTGGATGCTGATTGTCGTAATGGGCCCGGGAATTCTGGGCGAAAGGAAGGGAGTTCCCTGGATAACCGTTCTGCGAGGGGGTTTGAGATTGAGAGATGGGTGGGATTGACCGGGGTCTCCTCCGTCGTTGGAACATGTGGGGGCGTAACACTCCGGATAATGGCGAGGGGCGCCATCTCCGGGGGGTAAATGGCGCTCACCGTTGGTTCAACAACATCGCGTGGGGCGGTTCGGATGATCTGATACGACGGGTGATAGGTCGCTTTTACCAAGTCTGGGGGAGTGAGTTCGGGGGGGGCTGCGATTCGGGCCGGGTCGTGAGCCTCGATCCATTGGAGCAACGCAATGCTCTCCGGGGAATTGGGAGAGATCACTGTGATCTGGGGCGGCAGCGCCGGGATGCTCGCATGATCGGGATAAACCGCGCTAAAGAGGAAAAAGGTTCCGGCGTGTGCAAGAAACGAGACGAGGAGAAAACACGGAAGCCAGCTTGTTAGGGCGCGCGGTTGCTCCCAAGCAAAGAGGAGGCGCGCCGGTTTCGCCGTGGTAATCGGCTTCATTTTGTTTCCGGATTGGTGGCCAGGACAATGGAAAATCCGTTCTGGAGACCTCGATTCATTACCTGGACAATGAAATCATACGGGGTGTTTTGATCGGCCCGAATGATCAGGGAACGTTCCTTATTGCGTGGATCCCGCAGTCGTTCACTGAGTTCCTCAAGCGTCAGTTTCTGGTCCCGGTGGTATATGGCCGGGATCGGTGCCGAAACGATGCTTACGAGCTGGGCGTTTTGTTCCGGGCTCAAAGTGAAGGAGGAGGATGGGAGGGAAACGGCGAGGCCCGGTTGGAGGACGAAGCGGGAACTCATGGCAAAGAAAATGACCACCAGAAAGAGGACATTGACTCCCGGGATGACGCCGACAAGGGCTGGCGTGAAATGGAGGTTGCGGGTAAGTTTCACGGTCGGCGGAGGGGGGTGGCGGCTATTCAGCCCGATGCCGCGCCACGGTGGGGTTGCCTGGGGGAAATCCGATTATTTCCGGGGTCTTGCGGTTGTCGCAGAGGAGATTGACCACTTCTATCCCGGCCCGTTCCATGTCATGCATGAGGGCATTAATGCGTGCGGAGAGATAGCCGTAGCCGATGGCGCAGGGGATTGCGACCACGAGTCCAGCTGCGGTCGTAAGCAGGCTTTGGTAGATACCGCTGGCGATGTCGGTGGAACTCGCGAACCCGCTCTGGGTGGAAATATTAACGAATGCCTCAATCAACCCGGTGACCGTCCCGAGAAGCCCGATGAGTGGGGCGACAAAAGAGATCGTCGCGAGAACACCGAGGCGCCGCTCCAATCTGGGGACTTCGAGTTGACCAGCTTCCTGGACGATTTCCCGAAGCTCTTGGCGGGGGGCATCGTGGCGGAGGATCGCTGCGTGAACCACCCGTGGAACCGGGCCGGGGGTGGCGGCGCATTCGTGAAGAGCCTCGGAAAAGCTGCGTCGGTGAAGCAGATTGGCAAGCCCTCGCATGAATTCACCAACCCGCACCGAGGAGCGATGGAAATAGGTGGCCCGCTCCAAAAATACCGCGCCGGCGAGGACGCTGCATAACAAGATAAGCCACATCAGCGGCCCCCCTTTTTGCATGTAGTCGATCATTGCGCCTTTTATAAGGCAGAGGACTGACCCGTGGCAAGGGCGCGGGAATCCGGGTTGATTAAAGGAAAATGTGAGGTGGCACCCCAAAACGGCACGCCTCGCACGATTAGGTTTCGGAGGACGTTCACAAAGAACGATTCGAAATGGCTGAGATTAATTTTTTTTGTCGGAATTGCGGCCAGAATATTGTCGCCGATTCGGGGGCTGCAGGGCTGAGCGCAGACTGCCCTAAATGTGGCCAGGCCGTAACCATTCCGGCGTATCCGTGGTCGGGAGGGGCTTTTCGGGAGTGTGGGGAGGAGGTGGGGTTCGATGCTCTTTATCACACCCAGACTGAGCTGGCCCATGTGCGGGAGCAGTGGGAAGCGACCACCGAGCATTGCGAACGTTTGGATTCCAATGCGGTTCATACACAGATTGAGTTGCAGGCTTTTCAGGGCGAACGCACGATTTTTAGGAGCGAGCTTTCTCGATTGCGGGTGAAACTGGCGGCAGCGGAGGAGCACAATGCGGCTCATATCCAATCGCAGTCGAGATGGGAGGCTGCGCTGCTCAATGCCAAGGCCGCCTTGAGCGAGATGGAGCGCGATCTGCACCAGGCACTGGCAGACAATGCGAGGGCCGAGGAGCGGAGAATGGAGGCGGAGGAACTTCTTAAAGCGAACCATCAGCGCCTTGTGATTGCTGAGGAGAACGCCGAAGCACTTTCTGATGCCGGCATTTTGGCAGACAACAAAGTGCTTCGAGATATCATTGATCGCCAAAACACGGAGATTGAACGACGGCAGCTGGAATTGAGTGGATTAAGGCGGGCTCGATTCGCCTTGAGAATGTTTCATGCAACGATCCTCTGCGCTCTGCTGGTCATGCTTTGGATTGGAACGAGGATGCTCATTGGACAGGGCGGATTCGTTGGACTGTAAACGGGCAACTGGCGTAACCAGAATACCGAATGACGATGGGGCAAATAATGAAACCAGAATTCCCAACTGCATCGACGTTGCGCTCTCTTAATCCTCCCGGTAAGGTGGAGCGCTCAGATGCGCATCCTTTCGATCGATCCTTCCTTGCGGGGCACTGGCTTTGCCATTCTTGAGAAGGCCAATGGGCAAACCAAGGCGCTCACGTTTGGGACGATCAAGAACAGCCCGAAGTTGCTGGCTTCAGGATGCCTCGTCGCCATCCATGAGCGGGTTGTCGAATTGATTCGCGAATACGAACCCGAGTGCGCGGTGTTTGAGGCTGTGATTTACGTCCAGAGTTTTCGCACTGCAATTGTGCTTGGCGCTGCGCGCGGTGCTGCGCTTCTGGCAGCAGCGGCGCATGGATTGCCTATCTACGAGTATGCGCCGCGCCGGGTGAAAAACTCTGTCGTGGGCCACGGAGGCGCGGAAAAAGCGCAGGTGGGATTCATGGTGCGCGCCCTTCTTGGACTAACAGAAACGCCGGGGCCGGATGCCGCGGATGCGTTGGCGATAGGCCTTACACATTTTCAAACGGCGGAATCGGCCCAGCGCGGGCTGGTCAGTTTGCAGCAAATATGAAAATCAGTTGGCTGGGGCGCATCGGCTATGATGAGGCGCTGGCATTGCAGGAAGAGATCGTGGCAGCAAAACTGGCGGAACCGGGGCGCGATGAGGAACTGCTGCTATTGGAGCATGAACCGATTTATACGATTGGGCGAAATCCGGATCAATCCAGCCTGCGCAACCGTGGGGAATTGCCGTATCCGGTGGTGCAAACCGGTCGCGGGGGACAGGCGACTTATCATGGTCCTGGGCAGTTGATGGCTTACCCGATTTTGGACCTGCGGCTGCGTGGCCAGGATTTGCATCGCTACCTGCGCGCCCTCGAAACCCTGGTGATCAAGAGCCTTGAAAGTGTTGGGGTGGTCGGGGTCCGGCGCGATGGGCTCACCGGTGTCTGGGTGAGGGAGCGAAAGATAGCATCGATCGGGGTGGGTGTCCGGCGCTGGATAACAATGCATGGGTTTTCGCTCAATGTCTGCGGGGACCTGGAGCCATTCGAACACATCACCCCTTGCGGAATTTCAGGCATAAAAATGACCAGCGTTGAGGCAGAAACAAAAATGCCCATCACAGTGGAAGCCATGGCCGGTCGAGTCGGCCAATTATTTTCCACCATCGAGGATCTCTGTCCCGGACTTACTCAAACTTAAAGGTGGAGGAAATTCCGGAGCAGTTTTTTGCCTTCCACGGTCAGAATGGATTCGGGATGAAACTGCACCCCGTGGATCGGCAATTCCCGGTGCCGCAATCCCATGATTTCTTTTTCAGCGGTTTCCGCAGTGATCTCGAGCACGCTTGGAAACGTTTCGCGCTGGACGAGCAGGGAATGATAGCGGGTGGCTTCAAAAGGATTGGGCAAGTCGGCAAAAAGATCCTTCCCATTATGGAGAATTGGAGAGGTCTTCCCGTGCATGAGACGGTCGGCGCGCACCACATTGCCGCCAAAAACATGGCCGATGCATTGGTGCCCCAGGCAGACACCCAGGATCGGGATTGATTTGCCAAGGATGCGGATCACTTCGTTGCTGATGCCCGCTTCATTGGGGGTGCATGGCCCCGGGGAAATGACGATGCGTTCCGGGCGCAATTGGGCGAGCTCCTCGACGGTAATTTCATCGTTGCGTTTCACCATGAGTTCCGCTCCGAGCTCGCCAAAATATTGGACGAGGTTGTATGTGAACGAATCGTAATTATCCAGGACAAAGAGCATGGGAGCAGGCGGTAAGAGATCGGGTCACTGGTGAGCTTGTGGCGGGGTTGATTCCGGGTCCAAGTGCGCTTTGGCGCGGGCGATGGCGGCCATCATCCCCATCGCTTTGTTAATGCATTCCTGATGCTCGGCGTCTGGCACGGAATCCGCCACGACGCCGGCCCCGGCCTGGACATAAGCTTTGCCCTCCTTGAGCACGACTGTTCGCAAGGCGATGCAAGAATCATGATTGCCATCGAATCCGAAATACCCAACGGCGCCGGCGTAGACTCCGCGTTTGTTTTTTTCGAGGCCATTAATGACCTGCATCGCCCGCACCTTGGGGGATCCGCTCACTGTGCCTGCCGGGAACGTTGCCCGCATGACATCGTAAGCAGTTTTATCCGCCCGCAGATCGCCGACGACGTTGGAAACGATATGCATCACGTGGCTGTATTTCTCGATCGTAAAAAAGTCGGTTACCCGGACAGTGCCGAAATCAGCGATCCGGCCGACATCGTTTCGCGCCAGATCCACAAGCATGAGATGTTCGGCCCGTTCCTTTGGATCGGCAAGAAGGGCGGCCGCATTGGACTCGTCCTCGGCTTCGGTGCTTCCCCGGCGCTT
>JAYUPM010000059.1:0-2100 GCA_043760145.1 Spartobacteria bacterium | reverse complement strand
CAGTTACTTCAAGTTCTCCACCGGGCTTCGGCCCCGATGGGTCGAGGTATTTCACCCCGAAGGATCCCGCGACTCCGCGGCGCACTGGCAGCGACGTCTCGTCGCTTTCTGTTTTGGACTGGAGGAGAAAGAGGCGGGACGCCTCTGCCACGAGCGACGTCCCGTCGCTAATCTCTGCGTCCAAAGATGTGGGTAATGCTTAGAGAGCACAGCCGCACTACAAAACCTTGCGGAGCGATTCGCGCTTGCCCGGTTGATGTGTTTTGAAATTATTGCGCCAGTCGCCTACGTGTCAGACCCTGACCGAAAACATGGAACGGATTCTCCGGAAACTTTTTAGCCGCAATACCGCCCTCCGGTTCCTATCTGTCATCGTCTGTCTCGCCGCACTCGTTGTCCTCATCTATGTCGAGGAAGGGTGGCGGGGCCGACGGGCTTGGGCCGCTTATCAAGCGAATGCCGAGCGCCGCGGAGTGAAGCTGCGGTTTGAGGACTTTGTCCGTCCACCGGTGCCGGATGCGGAGAATTTCGCGGAGAGTCCGCTCTTCAAAGAAGCTTTCCGCGACCATGAGTCAGGACTGGTGCCTCACCGTCGGTTCCACTTTCCGGCCAAAGGCTTTTCGCGCCAGACGTGGAGCAGTATCGAAAGGGGCACTTACATCGACATCGTTGCATGGCGTGAGTATTTCCTGAAAAACGAGCTGCTCGACGCGGCCAGCCCAGATGCTGCCCGCGATGTGTTGCGAGCAATGAAGCAACACTACGGCCCCGCCTTGCAGGAACTCCGCGAGGCGGGGGAACGTCCGCACTCGCGTTTCCCAATAACCATGGAGAACGGGATTGCAAATGAATGGCCCCATTTCCAAGTCTGCCTCGAGGCGGTTAGGCTGATTAAACTACGCATGTCCGCGCATCTTGCGGCTGGCGAAAGTGCAGCTGCATACGCGGATTTCCACGACGGGCTCAATTTGTATCGGGGGCTTTTGCCCGAGCCGGGCCTGCTTGGCGGAATCGTCCGCGGATCCCTACTCAATTCGATCGAGACTGCACTCTGGGACGGCCTGGCAAACCGCCAGTGGGCTGAGCCAGAATTGCGCTCGTTGGAAGCTGATTTGGCATTCGGCAGGTTTACTATGTTTTGGTAAATTCAATAACGCCATCGATCCGGAACGTGAGTGGAGGCTATTTTTCCGCACACACGCGCGCGCAACAGGCTCGGCTCGCCTGCGCCTTGGAGCGCTTCCGTCTTTCCCGCGGAACCTTTCCCGAGACCCTCGCTGAGCTCGTTCCTGATTTCATGGCCGCCATTCCGCCCGACATCATGGATGGGGCCCCGATGCGTTATCGGCGCACTGACGACGGCAGCTACGAGCTCTGGTCGATCGGCATCAATCGCAAGGACGACCAAGCCGCCATTGATCCCAAACTAAATGCACGCGAGCAACTCGACTGGGTCTGGCGGTATCCTTCGAACTAATCTCACACTTGCTGTCCCCAGTTGATGTCCCTCAGGGGCCTTGAGATGTCGGACAAACAGACCAACGGGGCGAGGGCGCCCCATCTCCTTGTTGATCGCTTCGCGCTTCATCCGTCCTCGTCCCTCGTCCCTCGTCCTCGTCCTCGTTCTTTCCGCTTTCCGCTTTCCGCTTTCCGCTTTCCGCTTTCCGCTTTTCGCTTTTCGCTTTTCGCTTTTCGCTTTTCGCTTTCCGCTTTCCGCTTTTCTTTTAGGAGTTGCTCGATATCAATATCGAACTGTCCGCTCCGGATCAGTTTATCCCGCCGTTGCCCGGTTGGCGGGAACGCAGTGCGTTTATCGCGCACCACGCAAAACTCTCATTTTATCATTACGATTTTTACGGCCAGGCGCTTGCGAAGATCGAACGAACATCCGACATCTGTGGTTAACCCTCCCCGCAGATCCAAGACGTCCAATATTTTTCCACAGATTACGCAGATTACACAGATTTTCGCAGATGAAAGGCGCAGACCTTTGCAACCATTGGAGTCAGTCAATCTGCGGTAATCTGCGTAATCTGCGGACCCGTGAGCGACGTTAGACCCCGGAATTTTTAACCGCAGATTTCTCAGAGGGACGCAGAT
>JAYUPM010000058.1:0-2104 GCA_043760145.1 Spartobacteria bacterium | reverse complement strand
TGCGACCTCGAGCCGCGCGAATGGTTGATCCGCAAATTGGGAGAGAACCTATCCATGCAGACCGCCACATGGCTGGTTAGCAGGGAACTGACAGAGCTTGCGGGCCCGTGGAATACCGAACTGCTTGCAGATGATGATGGTGAGTATTTCAGCCGAGTCGTGCTCGCGAGCGACAGTGTAAGGTTTGTCCAGGAATCCAGAGTATTCTACCGGAGAGGTTTTGATAGCTTGAGCGCCGTGCACGGCTCGGACAAAAAAATCGAGGCGCAACTGCTCTCAACCCAGCTCCCCGTTGGATACCTGCGTTCAGTCGAGGATAGTGAGCGGGCCCGGAATGCATGCCTAAAATACCTGCAGGCGTCGTTGATCTATTTTTTTCCAGTCAGGCTGGATCTGGTGGTGGAGTTGGAGCGACTGGCGGCTTCATTGGGAGGACGATTGAGGCCTCCGCCCTTGTCATGGAAGTATGGGTGGATTCAAAGGTTTTTTGGGTGGAGTGCCGCTACACACGCCCAGATTTCGTTCAATAGATGGAAATCAAGTGTGATTCGGCGCTGGGACAGGGCGCTCCTTCAGTGGGAGAACCGCATCCCTTAAATTGGAAGAACAGGACGAACACGATATGAAGATACTGGTATTTGCCCATTGGCTTGAGGTTGGTGGCACCCAGGTGACTGCGATCGAACTCACTGCGGCACTGCGGGATCTGCATGGACATGAGGTGGTTTACTTCGCGACCCCGGGGCCCATGCTGAAGCTTGTGAAAGAGAAAGGGCTGCGTTTCCTGCCCGCCCCGGCTGCAGAGTTCCACCCGTCACCTGCGCGGATGCGCACCCTGCACAGGCTTTTACGCCGCGAGCGTTTTGACCTGATCTGGGTTTGGGATTGGTGGCAGTGCCTCGACGCCTTTTACGTGGCGCACCTTTGGTGGCGGGTTCCCATGGTGGTTACCGATATGACGATGAATTTGTCGCGCTTGCTACCCAAGATGCTTCCGACGACCTTCGGCACTCCTGATCTAGTTCAACAGGCAACAGCTGCTGGCCGGCGGCGACTGGAACTTATCCTGCCACCGGTTGACATGCACCGGAATGCCCCGGCCGCAGTAGATTACGCTCCCTTTCGGGCCAAGTATGGGCTCTCAGAGGCCGAAATTACCTTGGTGATGGTCTCGCGGCTTTGCAACTCGATGAAAGCGGAAGGTCTGCGGCGGACCATCGAGGTCGTCCGAACGTTGGGACGTGAGCTGCCGCTGAGGTTGGTTATCGTCGGAGACGGAGACGCCCGAGCCAGCCTTGAGCAGCTCGCAACTATTACAAATCGTGAGCTGGGACGGCCGGCAGTGGTTTTGACCGGGGCGCTTCTTGATCCGCGTCCGGCTTATGCAGCGGCCGACATTGTTATCGGCATGGGCGGCTCCGCGCTGCGGGGAATGGCATTCGGGAAGCCGGTCATCGTTGTTGGCGAAAAAGGCTTCGCGGCCGCGTTCACCCCGGAAAGTGCGGATTACTTCTACCGCAATGGCATTTATGGGGTCGGAAACGGAAGCTCCGACGATGAGCGCCTTCTGCAGGAGATTCGCCGACTAACCGATTCTCCTGCTCAGCTGCAGCAACTCGGAGAGTTTTCCCGGCGGTTCGTCCTGGAGCACTTTGCATTGGAGGCGGTGACCGCGAGGCTCGAATCGTTTTTGTGTGCGTCAGTGGCTGATCTACCCAGGGTTCACGTTGCGGCGGTGGATGGGATCAGAACTGCGGCGGTCTGGATTAAGGAGCGCCGCTTTGTCCCGGGCCATTGGCGCCAACGAATAGACATGTGGCTCCCGCAGCAATTTGGGAGGCTGGCTGATCGCTGGCACGCGCGGTTGTCCCGCTGATCAAGGCCGGATGCTCAACGTCGATGAGGGAACACACATACGGGCAGATTTTGAAGTCCTCCGCGATCATCGCGGGCTCCTCGGTCATCAACATCGCGTTTGGAATTGTCCGGGTAAAGGCGATGGCAATATTCCTGGGGCCTGCCGGGATCGGATTGATGGGATTATACACCTCCATCGTGGACCTTGCATTGAGCCTTGCTGGGATGGGAATCAACAGCAGCGGGG
>JAYUPM010000057.1:0-2104 GCA_043760145.1 Spartobacteria bacterium | reverse complement strand
GGCCACCGTCTTTTCGAGGGCGCCTTCCTCGTTGAAAGCAGGAACCAGGATGCTGATTGAGAGTTCGGATACGTTCATGTTTTTCCTAAAAATGCCGCAAAGCGGACGGCGAGTCTGGAGAAAGCCGGGAACCTGACAAGAGCCAATTTCCCCAATGGCAAAAGCCACTCATCTCCTGAGAAACCTGTCGCAAATCCGTGCTCCTCTTGAAGCACGCGATTGTATCGTCTCGGTTCCCTACATCGGCTACGGGATGATTGGCAGCGCCGACTAATGATCCGGTTAATGGGCTAATGATCCTCAGCGGTGATCCGCAGCACTTCTTCCAGCGTCGTAATGCCCTGGCGCGCTTTTTCGATCCCGACCATTCGCAGCGTTCTCATTCCTTCGGCGACGGCCTGGGCCTTGATCACCGCAGCGGACGCCCGCTTTACAATTAGCCTGCGAATCGGCTCGGAAATAGGGAGCACCTCGATAATCGCCGCCCGTCCAGTGTAACCGCGGCGCTTGCAGCGATCACATCCGGCCCCATGGTAAAAGACCGTCCCGGGATCGAGCTCGATCTCCAATTTTGCGAGCATCTCGGGTTCCGGGATGAATTCCTCTTTGCAGTTGGGGCAAATCCGGCGCACGAGACGCTGGGCACAAGTCAGGAGGATGGAGGAGGAAATCAGGAAGGGTTCAATACCCATGTCATCGAGACGGGTAATCGCCCCGGCCGCGTCATTGGTATGGAGCGTGGAAAGCACCTGGTGACCCGTCAATGCAGCCTTAACCGCAATGTCAGCGGTTTCGTTATCTCGAATTTCACCGATCATGACAATGTCAGGATCCTGACGCAAAATTGAGCGAAGCGCATCGGAGAACCCGAGACCGATCTCGGGTTTTACAGCGACCTGATTGATGCCAACGAGCTGGAATTCGACGGGATCTTCAACCGTTACGATATTGTATTCAGGGCTGTTGAGCTCACTGAGCACAGAGTAAAGTGTGGTCGTTTTACCGGAACCGGTCGGGCCAGTTACCAGGATCATTCCGTGAGGGGCATCAACGGCTTTCCGGAAAGTATCGAGTGTATACTCATCCATTCCGAGCTGGTCGATGCTTCCACTCAACGCGCCTTTATCGAGGATACGAATAACGATTTTCTCCCCGTAAACCGTTGGGAGAAATGATATCCGAAGATCGATTTCCTTGCCCGCAACCCGGATCCGGAACCGGCCATCCTGAGGCAATCGGCGCTCAGAGATATCGAGGCCGGCGAGAATCTTAATACGCGAGGCGATAGGCATCTGGAGTGCCTTGGGCGGAGAACTTGCCTCGATCAGGTTGCCGTCCACGCGATAGCGCAGCTTGATGTTCTTTTCAAAAGGCTCGATGTGAATATCCGACGCCTTCTCCTTGAGGGCCTGGACCAGGATCAAATTAACGATCTTAACAACGGGCGCGTCCTCGCCATCGGCGGCCATCTGATCGAGATCGATCTCCTGCTTCTTCTCGGTGATCTGCTCGACGGCGTCGGCTTCGGCGGCCGCGCTCCTCAGAACATCATCCATCGTCGCGCCACCAGCGGCCCCGCTGAGAGCCTCTGTCACCGAGCGCTCGGTGGTGATCATCGGGACGATCTCCATCTTCGTGCGCTGACGCAAATCGTCCAACGCAAGGACGTTGAGCGGATCGGCCATTGCCACGAAGAGCTTGTTGCCAAGTCGGCAGACGGGCGACAATTTGTATGCCCTCGCCATTTCCTTCGGAATCAAGTCCAGGACGTCCTCCGGCACCCGCACTTTCGAGAGATTGATCGGAGGCGTATTCAGGCAGCGGCCCATGGAAATAACCATGTCCTGCTCCGTTACGTATTGCTTGTCAGTGAGCAATTTCAGGAGCTTGCCACCGCTCTGCTTTTGGATCTCGAGCACTTCCTCAAGCTGATTGGGCAATAAAATCCCGTCCTCAATCAGGACATCCGTAATCCGTTCTCCGAAGCTCTTAACTTTCATTATGATTTTGAACCTCCGGCTGAAGCTGGAATGCGGTAAACGTCGCCAAGCACGCGGATGATGGCGTCCGGTTCCGCAAGGTGCCACTGGATGTGGAAGTCGAG
>JAYUPM010000056.1:0-2104 GCA_043760145.1 Spartobacteria bacterium | reverse complement strand
CAACCAGCTTTAAACATGAGAAGACCCAAGTCAGATATCATCTGAAAAACCCGGCTCTGCGGCTTAACTAGAGTGGGTGTAACCTCTTCGATTATGTTTCCTTCCTTCTCGTTCATTACCCGTCTTTATTGTTATTCGTCTTATTCGTCTCATTTGTCCTATCTCCCACTAGTAAACCCGCCTCCCACCGACAAACGTCTGCCTAACAGTAAAGGCATCATCGAAGACCACCAGATCCGCCTCCGCTCCGGTGGCGAGAGACCCTTTGTGGCGCTCGATCCCGAGGGCCCGGGCCGGATTCAAGGTCGCCATCCGGACGGCTTCCACCAGCGGAATCCCAACGAGCTGCACCGCGTTCTGGATGCAGCGGATCATTGTGGCCGTGCTCCCTGCCAGTGTCTTGCCGTCTGCCGTCATCCCGACCCCGTCCCGGACCACACATCGAATGTCCGCCAACTCAAACTCTGTTTCCTCGGGGAGCCCGGCGCCTGTCATGGCATCGGTAATTAACGCGATACCGTCGGGCCCTTTGGCTTGATACAACATCCGCATCAGGGTGGGGGAGACATGCCGTCCATCAGCAATCAGTTCACAGAGCATCTCCGGTTCACTTAACGCAAACTCAAGAAGGCCGGCAACCCGGTAAGGTGCGCGGCGCCGGGCCGAAGACATGCAATTGAAAGTATGTGTCGCCTGACGCATCCCATGGGCAAACCCGCTGGCAGCCTCTTCGTCCCACGCATCACTGTGTCCGCCACTTACCCGGATATTGGCGGCAACCAAGGCATCGATCAGTTCAAGCGCGCCCGGCAACTCCGGGGCCAGTGTCATTTGTGTGATGACCGCCGCGTGCGCCACGATCTGTCTCCATTCCTCGCGGACCGGGTTGCGAATCAGATCCGGCCGATGGGCGCCCGGTTTCTGCGGGGAGAAATAAGGGCCTTCAATGTGGATCCCAAGAAGCTGGGCACCGTCCTGGATTGGCAAATCGCGATAAGCCGCCGCCACCTCGAGGACGCGCAGGATCGCATCGAGCTCTGCGGTAATGGTGGTAAGTGCGAGCGCCGTGGTGCCGCCGCTTGCATGATGCCGGCAAATGACGCGGAAAGCCTCCGGATCGGCTTCCATGGTGTCGCGGCTCATGGCGCCGTGGATGTGCAAATCAATGAAACCCGGCGCGAGGAATTGATGATCCAGATCCACGACTTCTTCTCCCGCTCCCGCCGATAACGGCCCGTGGCCAACCTCCGCGATTCGCCCTTCCACGACCCGAAGCTCACTTTGCGGCTGGATGCGGTCGGCGAATACGAGGCGGGCGTTGCGAAAAATCATGGCGGAGGGGGCGGAGGTCGGAGGTCGGAGGTCGGAGGTCGGAGGTCGGAGGTCGGAGGTCGGAGGACGGAGGTCGGAGGACGGAGGTCGGAGGACGGAGGTCGGAGGTCGGAGGACGGAGGTCGGAGGTCGGAGGACGGAGGTCGGCAGGGGAAAAGCGGAAAGGGGAAAGCGGAAAGCGGAAAGCGGAAAGGGGAAAGGGGAAAGCGGAAAGGGGAAAATAACGAGGACGAGGGACGAGGAGGAGGACGAGGACGAGGGTGGAAAGCGGAAAAGCGGAACGTTAGAATGAAGAATGAATAGGGGCGGGGAAAGGCAGAAGTCAGAATGCACCAAGCTTTCCTTTTCTTCATCCTTCATTCTTCATTCCGACCTCCGCCCTCCGACCTCCGACCTCCGACCTCCGACCTCCGACCTCCGCTTTCCGCTTTCCGCTTTCCGCTTTCCGCTTTCCGCTTTTCCCCCCGATGACCTTCCATACTAAAAAAATGGCCCGCTTGGAGAAGCTCGGGTTGGCTGTTGCCGATTTCGAGGAGAAGTTTGCGCGCTCTTCCGGTCCGGGCGGCCAGAACGTGAACAAGGTCTCGACCGCTGCCACGCTGCGTCATGTGCCCACCGGACGCGCCGTAACGGTGCAGGATACGCGGTCGCAATCGATGAACCGCCAACTGGCTTGGGAACGGATGCTCGATGGGATCGAGCGGGAGCGCCTGGAGGAAAAGGCGGCCCGGCGTTCAGTCGCTGAGAAGGCGCGTCGGCAAAAAGCGAAACG
>JAYUPM010000055.1:0-5134 GCA_043760145.1 Spartobacteria bacterium | reverse complement strand
CACATGCATCTCATTCGTAAACCGGCCCGGCCGAAGTGGAGGCCGTTTGTTCACATCACATTCGACACCCGACTCCATGAGAGCTGGCGGCATTTCATCGACCTCGCGTATTGGAATGTCGAGCTGGGCGGGTAATCCTTCGTGGCAGCGACGTCCCGTCGCTTTTAAACGTCCCGTCGCTTTTCTTCCGCTCGCTTAATTATGAATGCTCTCAAGCAGCACGGGCTGGCTGGGGGCTGGGGCCGCGAGCATGTTTAAGATCGGTTTTGGGTAAACCCCGAAAAATACGATCCCGAACGCGAGAAGCGCGATCGTCGTGCGCGCCAAAAAAGACAACGGGATCGGGGCTTCATCGTTGGGTTCCTTCCAGAACATCGCCGCGATCACCCGGAGGTAATAATAAAAGCCGGCCGCCACTGTGATGATACCGATGCCGACCAGCAGGTATTGCTCCTGATGGATTGCTGCCGCGAACACCAGGAATTTACCGTAGAACCCTGCTGTAAAAGGGATGCCAGCCAGGGATAACATGGCAATCAGCATCCCGAACGCGAGGAATGGCGAGCGTTTTGAAAGCCCGTTGAAGTGCAGGATGTCATCCCCGCGGGAATGATTGGCAACAACAGTCATGACAAGGAAACTCAGGAGTGTCATCAAGAGGTAACCAGCGAGGTAAAATCCGATGGCCACTCCGCTTTGTCCCAATAGGCTGCCATCCGGGTTGCTCGCAACGGCAACAAGCAGATATCCCGCGTGGCCGATACTCGAATACGCCAGCAACCGTTTAAGATTCTCCTGCGGCATTGCGGCAAGGTTCCCGTAGAGAAGACTCAGGACAGCAAGGATGACCAGGATCGAAATGATCTTCGGGTTCAGTAACGGGATACTTAGGAAAGGTTCCAGGACCCGGATCAGGACAATGAATCCTGCGGCCTTGGAGCCGACGGAGAGGAAGGCTGTGATTGGAGTCGGGGCGCCCTGGTAAACGTCAGGGACCCAGAGCTGGAAGGGCGCAGCTGCAATTTTGAATCCGAACGCAATCAAGATCAGCATGAGGGCAAAGAGCAGAGCTGTCTCGGAGCCGTGGAGACGTCCGCCTTCGGCAAGGAGCCCGGGAAGGATTTCGGTGATTTTTAAGAGATTGGTTTCGCCTGTTAACCCGAAGATCCAGGTAATGCCGTAGACAAGGAAACCCGTGCTTAGGGCGCCGAGGATGAGGTATTTGACACCGGCCTCAAGGGATCGGGTGTGTCCGCGAGTGTAAGCCACCAGCACGTAGAAGCTGATGGTAACCAACTCCAGGGCGACAAAGATCAGGAGAAAATCGACTGCGGACGCCATGAACATCAACCCGGCACAGGTAAAGATCGGGAGGGCATAGAACTCGCCTGTCCCTGCCCCCGGTTTGATTCCCGGGATCGCGCGTTCGAGCACAGGCCGGAATTCGACGGCCATCACCAGGACAATCATGGTGGTGAGCAGGGCGATTCGTTTAAAAAAGAGGGCCGAGGGATCTGCCGAGTAAAAGGCGTTGGGCAGATCAACGCCGACGTTGCCTGTTGTGAAGAACGACCATGCGAAGACGATCCCCAGGATGAAGATCGAATAGTGGGCCATCCAGCTCTTGTCCTCACCTTTGGTGAAGGATTCCGCCAGAAGCAGGAAAATCCCCAGGACAATGACAATGACTTCAAGAGTAATGGGAGCAAGCAAGGCGGGCATGGTGATCGATGCTTATTTGGGAAGGATGGCTTCTATGCTCGGCTTCAAGAGCTTAAGGAGGCTTCCAGGGAAGAACCCGGTGACCAGAAGCGAGGCGAGTAAAAGAACAAGAGGCAGACGGAAGGTCCGGGGCGGATCGGTGATGGCAACGGTTTCCTTGAGGATCGGGCCCATGAACACGGCTTTGTAAGCCCGAAGCATATAGACGGCGGAAATCACAACACCCCAGAGGGCGAAGCCGGTTGCGAGTTTATAGCTTCCAACCAACTCCGGATTCACCGACGGCTTGAATGCGCCGAAGAAGATCATTAGTTCACCAGCGAAGTTGCCGAACCCGGGGAGACCAATCGAGGCGAATGCGGCCAAACCGAAGGCGGCTCCAAGGAATGGGGTGATTTTGCCGAGGCCGCCAAAAGAGTCAAAGGCCAGGTTGGGTTGGAATTGGCGAAGATAGCCTGCGATGGCGAAGAGTGCGGCGATCGACAAGCCGTGGGCGAACATGAGCAATGCGGCTCCGGATAACCCCACAATATTAAAGGCTGCGATCCCGAGGAAGATATAGCCCATGTGCATGACGCTTGAGTAACCAAGCATCAGGTCGAGCCTGCGCTGGGCGATCGTCACCAAACCAACATAGATAATGTTGCCGACAAGGAGAGTAAGGAGGAGCCATGCCCACTCCTGTGCCCCGGCAGGCAACAGGGGAACAGCGATCCGGATCAAACCGTAGAGGCCGAATTTTTTCAACACCCCGGCATGAAGCATCGCGGCCGGAGTCGGGGCGGAGGCATAAGCGGTGGGAGCCCAGGAGTGGAACGGGAACAGGGAAATCAGGATGCCAAACCCGATCAGAAGAAGGATGTAAGGCCGGGACTGCGCCTCGGCCGGAATGACATTGAGAGAAGCGAGTCGCTGCAACTCCATCATGTTAAAGGTGCGGAACTGGACTGGGATGGCGTTGTAAAGATCGATCAAACCGACCAGCAGTATGAAACTGCCCAGCGCGAGATAGATGGTTACTTTCCACGCGGCTGTCTGGCGTTCACCAGATCCCCAGATGCCGATAAGGAGGAAGGTCGGGATCAGCGCCAGTTCATGGAATGCGTAAAAGAAGAAGAGATCCTGGGACGCAAATGCCCCGGTCGCGCCCGCAGTTAGAAGCAGGACACAGCCATAGAAGAGATTCTCGCGCTTCGCAACGGGCGGTGTGACCCAAACCGCGGCGACTGTGACAAGGCTCGTTAAAAGGAGCATCATCAAGCTCATGCCATCCGCGGCGACGAGGTAGTTGAGATCCCATTCGGCAACGATCGGAGTCGAATAGATGAACTGAAAGTGACCCTTGGCATGATCGTATGCGAACAGGGCGATCAGCGTCAGCGCCAGATGGGCTCCCGCTGCCGTCAGCGAAATCTTCCGGGCAGGCGCGCCGAGGAAAATGGCAATCGCCGCAAGGATCGGGATGAGGATGATGAGATTAAGCACAGGTGAAGAGGGATCGGTGGTTGTCTCAGCGGAAGACCATGAAATAGATCAGGACCACAACGCCCAGGCCGAAGCAGAAGGAGTAACCCTGGAGGTTGCCAAACTGGAGGAATCGGAGCATGAACCCGAGACCCCATGCGGAACCGCTCAGCCCGCGAACGATGACTCCATCGAGGATCC
The DNA here is from genome assembly GCA_043760145.1 of Spartobacteria bacterium. Classification (GTDB taxonomy): domain Bacteria; phylum Verrucomicrobiota; class Verrucomicrobiia; order Chthoniobacterales; family Chthoniobacteraceae; genus CAIURC01. Next base: position 1,747 of record JAYUPM010000055.1, on the reverse strand, counting down.
ACTTATCGAACCAGCTTGTTACCTGGGCCAGGAGTCCCTGGGTCCTGCTGATCAGGGCGTCGTAAAACTCATCGACATAAAATTTGTTCGCGAACAGCGGAATCCGGACGGGATCCTTATCCTGGCGGGCATAGAGGAAGTAAGCGCCGGCGGTTCCGAGTAGAAACACAAGAGTGGCGAGGGTCATGACTATCCCTGCCTTGCCGCGGTCATGGAGTTGATGCAACTCAAGGGAGATATCAGGTCCCATTGCGAGATTCTGGATCCAACCCCAGCCGGCGATTACCGAGAGAACACCGAGGACCAGAAGAGGCCATGTCATTGGAGAAGGGCCATCGTGACCATGTTTGGCTTCCTCGGAGCGGGCCTGGCCAAGAAAGACGACGACAAAGAGGCGTGTCATGTAGAAGGCCGTGAGAAGCGCGGTGAATAGGGCCAGCAGGAAAATCAACTTATTCTCATGCCATGCCGCAAGGAGGATAAGATCCTTGGAGAAAAAGCCGCTCAAGCCGGGACAGCCAATTAATGCGAGATAGCCCGCTGTGAAGCTCAGGAAGGTAAGCTTCATTGTTTTGCTTAGCCCGCCCATCCGCCAGATATTCTGTTCGTGATGCAGGGCGTGAATGATCGCGCCGGCGCCGAGGAAGAGGAGGGCTTTGAAGAAGGCGTGGGTAAAGAGATGAAACATGGCCGCGCCTGGGGCAGCGAGACCGATGGCGCAGATCATGTAACCGAGCTGTGAGAGTGTGGAGTAAGCCAGGATCCGTTTGATGTCGTCCTGTTGGGTGGCAAGCAGGGCGGCGAACACCGCAGTGATAATGCCGATCCATGCAATCACGTCCTGCGCCATTGGCGAGAGTCCAACCAGGAAATAAACCCGGGCCAGCATGTATACGCCGGCCGCCACCATGGTCGCCGCATGGATTAAGGCGGAGACCGGCGTCGGGCCTTCCATCGCATCGGGAAGCCAGACGTGGAGCGGGAGCTGGGCCGATTTGCCAATCGCGCCGCAAAAGACAAGCAGCGTGGCTGCTGTAAGGAAACCGGCGCTTAAGTTCAGTGTCCCGATCTTGGCGGCGATCTCCGGGAAAACAACGGAGCCGGTTGCGCTCCAGATCATCAGGATGCCGAGCATGAAACCGAAATCGCCGATCCGGTTGGTGATGAAAGCCTTGTTGGCAGCGGCGGCGGCGGACTCGCGGGTAAACCAATGGCCGATGAGCAAGTAAGAGCTGACGCCAACCAACTCCCAGAAGATGAACATCATGGCGAAGTTATTGGCCAGGACGATGCCGAGCATCGAGAACATGAAGAGAGTCAGGTTGCCGAAGTAGCGTCCCTTGGATTCATCGTTGGCCATATAGACCAGCGAATAAATATGGATGAGGGCGCCAATGCCTGTAACCACCAGGAGCATCAACTTGCTCAGCGGATCGATGATGAAACCAATCGGGACCCGGAAGTTGGAACCGAACTCAATCCACGGCACTTCAATCGGGACAGCAGGATTTCCTGAGAACCAGACGCCGAGTGCGGCAATCAGGCCGAAGCATGCGGAAGCCACGGAAAAGAGAGCACAGGTTGCCGGGGCCTTCCGGAGAAATAGATGGATCAACGCCGCGGCGATCAGCGGGTTGAGGAGAATGAACCAAGGGAGCTGCGGATCCATACCTTAGAACTTCATGCTGTTGATGTCCTCAACATGGGTTGTTTGCCGGGCCCGGAAGAGCGCCACGATGATTGCGAG
>JAYUPM010000054.1:0-2113 GCA_043760145.1 Spartobacteria bacterium | reverse complement strand
CCTTTGCCCGCGCCTGTCTGCTGGCCCGACGGATGGTTGAACGCGGGGTCCGTTTCATCAATATTTACCATGAAGGATGGGACGCCCACAGCGGACTCAGTGGAAATCACACCTCCAATTGCAAAGCCACGGATCAAGCCAGCGCCGCCTTGGTGCGCGATTTAAAACAACGAGGGCTGCTCGATTCCACCTTGGTCGTTTGGGGCGGCGAATTCGGGCGGACCCCAATGGTTGAGAACAGTCCCGCGCTGGGCCGTTCCCTTGGCCGCGACCATCATCCGCAAGCTTACACCATGTGGCTCGCGGGCGGCGGCATCAAACCGGGTCTTACGTATGGCGGGACGGACGAATTCGGATTCCACATCGTCGATCGCCCCGTCCATGTCCACGACATGCAAGCCACCATCCTTCATTGCCTGGGCTTGGATCATGAGCGACTGGTCTATGAGTTCCAGGGACGGAGGTTCCGGTTAACAGACGTCCACGGCAAAGTGGTGAAGGATTTGTTAGTATAGCGCGCCCACTCCGAGGTTTCGGTTTTTTGGACTGCGGTGGCAAGCGCAGCGCAACCCCGCTTTTGGAGAGTTGGAAAGGTGGCAGGAGGTCAGTCTTATTCACCCATCTCCGGAGGGCTCTCGCGCAACAGAAGCGCACTGTCCAGTTCGGGCACATGCGCATCCTCATATTTCTCGATGATCAGGCCGATGACTTCCATCAGCGAGGCGAAGGGGTGGGATTCGTCGTTACCCACTTCGTCCACGAGTTCGTCGAGTAGACCGACAAGGCGCTCGTATTCCGCTGTCGTGTGCGGAACGAAGACCGTGTCCGAGACTTCGGGCCAGTGGGCGAGGGAGATTTTGAGTGTATTGATCATTCTTTCCAAGCTCCGGTGTCGTATTCCCGGTGCGTGAGCACGGCACGAATATAAACCTTCTGCCGGTTGAAGTGAAGCGCGGCGATGAGGCGGGCTTTGTTGCCGCCGATGTTGAAGACCGTGAGCTTGCCCACGAGGTCGGCCCCAGGAAATGTCTCGCGGAGATTCGCAAAAGACCGGTAGTTTCCGTGCTTCATCAGCCGATACCAGTGGGCAAGCGCGCTTTGCAGGTCAGGATGTTTTTCCGCAAACTCGTTCAGCCGTTTCCTTGTGATGACATGCATCGTTGGCCTCGATTTATTGGCGGCCCTCGTGACGCATTTCTAAATTGAAACTCGGGGCGAGGGCTCCCACCTCTGCCCTATCCACGGACCAAGTGTTTCTGAATCGCAACCGCAAGCTCGCGGGCGGCGGCGATCTTTTCCTTGATCGCTGCCGACCCCGCAAAATGCGCGTTGAGAACCACCGCATGAACTCCTTCCTGGTCAACCACCGAACAGCCGGCTCCATTTTTCAAGAACTCCGCCAATTGACGCCGCAATCTCACGTCCTCAAGTAATGGGAACATGGCGATCGAGTTTTTGCAGGTGACAGCACAGGCGGCCTCGAATTGATCGTCCGGGTGGGTGAGATCGCGAGGCATCCCGAATACGCCGCGTTTGATCGCGAATTCATGCGCGAACGGATTTGCATAACGCGCTTCAACAATCACACCGGTCAACGGGAGCGCTTGTGCCCCGGCCATCACCAGCTTTTGCCCATAACCGACCCGGACCAGAACCCCATCGATGTTTCCTTGATAAGCCTCAGAAATCTTCCAGTTATCGCCCGCCTCTTCCTGGGTGCACTCGCCCAAACCAAGGTGCTCGGCCGCTTCGCGGAGCGCCAACCGGGTTTTCTTCTTCTGCATAACGACGAGCCAAATGACTCCGCCGAATAGCACCACCATTCCGATAACCGCGAGAATTACCTGCACGTCAGAGCTCATGTGGCTCTTATATGCAGCAGCCCGAATAAATTCAAAACCTAACGCAAAGGACCCAAACGGCCTTTCCTTAAATTGACATGTTGCGCATTTGCATGTTCGACTTCAGAAATCCCATCCCCAAATGAACCTGCTCTCCCGCTTCTTCCTCCTCGTTCTCATTTCGCTACTGGCCGGTGGACGGGAGAACACCACAAGGCCTTTTGGCGGCGTGTCGGCCCAAAATCCGGGGCTCCCAGCCAGTAGCGAAATGA
>JAYUPM010000053.1:0-5149 GCA_043760145.1 Spartobacteria bacterium | reverse complement strand
CAACAGGATGTTATAGATCACATGGGTCCTGCGCGGCCCATTCTTTTTATCCCTTCTCAGGGTTTGCCCCAACCTCCGCTCCGGTTTCGCTTTCATGCGCGTTCCGCCAGCATCCCGCTCACATGAAATCAATGTCTCTCCCCGCCTTATCCACCGACGACCAGAACTCTTTTTCCGCGACGGGATTGTCGGTCGAAAGTTTTAGATCGGTGGTGTCCGGCGGAATCAATCGGCGCGGTTTTCATATCGCCGATGAGGAGAGCCTTCGTGTGTTGTGGGCCGGGGCGGGAATTGGGTCGACCGAAAAACTACAGCGTGTCCATGCATTCGCCACGGAGCACGGTTGGGAAGTGGCGACCAAGAATAATGTGACGACAGTTCTTTTCCAGGCGGCGGGCCGGCGCGCCATCCTGCCGGGGATGTGGCGTCTTTGCGGAATGAATTGAGCCTTCGGGCTCCAAACACTGGTGCGAGCCGAAAGGCTTGTGGCCGAGGGCGATCGCGGGAGGATGTGGGCAGGGGATTGGAGGGAGCGGTGGGTCTTTAAAGGGGGCTCGCAGCAATGGGCGTTTTCTCCCCCAGGAAAGCGTGGTGAGTGGGATTGGACGAGTGTCAATGGTATCCTTCCGCGATCGCGAGGCTGCAGTTGTGGGCTGAATTCCAGGACCCATGCGGGTTGGCAGGGTCGGGCGTAACAGCCCGGCCCTTACCCGGCGTCGGCGCGAACTTAAGCGGGTTTATCGTCCCTCGTCCTCGTCCTCGTACTCGAAAACGACAATGGACGGGGAATCGAGGACGAGGGACGAGGACGAGGACGATAAACCCGCTTAAGTTCGCGCCATTCGGGACAGACCCTGCGGTTGCACTATTAAGCTGCGCGTCCAAAAGCGGCAGTCCTCTCTAAGCATTACCTACAAAACCTTGCGGAATGAGCGAGCGAGCCACAGCAAATGTGACCTCACTGCGTTGCAGAGAGAATGTGTCACCCGCGGTAGAACCCCGCGATTTGCTCCACCACGTAAAGCTGCTGGTCGTCGGTTAATTCCGGGAAGATCGGAAGCGCCAGGCTCTCCGCTGCGGCGCGCTCGGATTCCGGAAAGTCGCCGGCTTTATATCCGAGATCGCGGAAACATTCCTGGAGATGAAGCGGGAGCGGATAATAGACTTCACTGCCGATCCCGGCTTTCTGGAGGTGCTCGCGCAACTCATCGCGTTTCGGGGCGCGGACGACGAACTGGTTGTAGATATGGTGATTGGGAAGGGCCGACCCCATGTCTGCCCACGGCTCGACGGGAAGCGTGAGCGTTGTTCCAAGGCCCTGGCGCGCGAATTCTTCCCGGTAAAAAGCGGCCTTGGACCTGCGACCGGCGCTCCAGTCGTTGAGATGCGGGAGCTTGACCTGCAGAACCGCCGCCTGGATCGCATCGAGCCGGAAATTGCCGCCGATCCATTTGTGGAAATATCGGGGCTCCATCCCGTGATTGCGGAAAGCCTTGAGACGGTCGGCCAGTTCGGCGTCCTTGCAAACGACCATGCCGGCATCGCCAAATGCGCCGAGGTTTTTGGTGGGATAAAACGAGAACCAGCCGGCCTCGCCGATTGCTCCGGCGCCGCCGAGTGGATGATCCGCGCCAAGGGCTTGGGCTGCGTCTTCGAGGATCGGAACGCCATATTTTTTCCCGAGGGCAACGATCGCCTCCATGTCTGCGCAACAACCAAAGAGATGGACCGGGATGATCGCCTTGACCCGGTCATTGCTTTCGAGCGCGGCAGCGAGCGCTTCCACGGAGATGTTGTAAGTAACAGGATCGATATCGACAAAAACGGGGGTGGCACCGACTCGCGAGACGCAGCCTGCCGTCGCAAAAAACGTATATGGCGTGGTGATCACCTTGTCGCCGGGCCCGATCCCGAGTGCCATCAAAAGGACAAGCTGGGCGTCGGTCCCGGACGAGACGCCAATGGCGTGCCCCGCGCCGCAATAGTCGGTGATTGATTTTTCGAATCGTTCCACACGGGGCCCGAGGATCAGGCCTTGGGAATCTGCAACCGCCTCGATTTCGGCGAGGATGGCGGATTTCAGCGGTTGATATTGGAGACGGAGATCGAGAAGCGGGACGTGCATGGGCGGCAAGTATGAATTATGAAATATGGATTATGAAACTGGATTCGCTGCCTGATCGTCACCGATATCCATAGTTTTTATTTCAATACAGCCAATCAATCGATCAATGCCGATATGCAGGTATGAGCATCGGCACTATTCTTCTAATCCTTCTAATCCTTCTCCTGATCGGCGCCATCCCATCGTGGCCTCACAGCAAAAGCTGGGGTTACGGACCCAGCGGCGGCTTGGGGCTGGTGGTCGTGGTCCTGATTATCCTCGTCCTCATGGGCAGACTCTGAAGAGCAAGGGAAAAGCGGAAAGCGGAAAGGGAAAAGCGGAAAGCGGAAAGCGGAAATCGGAAAGCGGAAATCGGAAAGCGGAAGGGGAAAGCTAATGTTTCCGCTTTTCGCTTTCGCCTTTCATCTCCACTCGTGCCGCGGATATTTTCGCTGCAACTCCTGCTTGATCCGCGGGTAGGATTCTTTCCAGAAGTTCGCAAGGTTCTGCGTGACCTGGATCGGTCGATGGTTCGGGGCGAGGACTTGGATCACCAATGGAATCCTGTTGCCGGCAATGCGGAGGTCGGCCGTGACCCCGTATAAATCCTGGATCCGGGCGGCGATATTGGGCTGGGCGTTGGGCGCGTAAACGATCTTGAATTTCCGCCCATTGGGGAGCTCGATCCGTTCCGGGGCGTAATCGTCGAGCAATAGCTGTTGAGGCGTTGATAGCCACGATTTGACCACAGGCCAGACATTGCGCTCCTTGATTTCTTTGTAACTGGTCGCGCCATGACAGATCTGTTCGACCAACAAATCCCGGTCTTCAACGGTCAGTTTCGGGAGCTCAAATTCCGGATACCAATCCGCGAGAAGATTGAGCCGCACGATCCATTGATCGACCGCATTGTCCCAACCCTTGAGTGGGCATGAACCGGTTTTGACTTCCTTCGCCAATAGCGCCGCCGCTTGCTCAAGCGGCACTTTATCCGAGGACTCCGAGCGCAAAACCAGATCCCGGAACCGGGTGATCCGGCGGGCCGTGACCCTGCGCTGGGTGGAGTCGTAGGCGACCTCGGTGCGATCCTCAAATCCCTCGGGAAACAAGTCGCGGAGCCATTCTTCCTTGATGGCGGTCACCAGCGTGAGGAGGGTTTCGAGTTCGCCCCGGATTTCCAGCTCGCGCACTTCGCACGCGACAAGCAATGGACTTTGCACCGCGCTTTCGCGAGCCAGCACACCGCGCCGTTGATGGACGAGCTGGCAGCGGAGTGTCCCGTTATCGAGCCGCATCGCCACTTGATCCGGAAATCCGGCAAGGACACATCGCGCGATCGCTTCATTGGATGGATCGCGGGTTTCGAGCCGGAGCTTTTCATCCTTCGCGATCCGCAAAAACTGATCCGTCAACGCCGCTGCTTCCCGGGCCGCGATGGCGTTGATCCCCAATGCCCGGCATCGTTGTGGATTGAAATTGGATTGTTCGGCAAAGCGATGCCCGCGCATCAGGGTGACAAAATCCGAGTCGGCGGATTCACCGAGAAGATCGTCGCGTTCCTGCTGCATCTGGGCGCCTTCCGCGCGGCGCATGAGATTGCGTCCCTGGGTAAGGGCAGCCACCAATGCAACGCTCTGGACACAGCCGAATTGATCGGCAGCCATCAGCATCCGCGCGTATCGTGGATGTGTCGGGAAGGCGAGCATCCGCCGGCCGAGCGCCGTGATTCTGAGCACGCCGGTATCGAATGCCAATGCGCCGAGGTCCTGGAGCAATGTCTCGGCGCGGTCGAGCGATTTGCGATCGGGCGCTTCCAGCCATCGGAACTGGGCGATTTCCTCGACGCCGCTCGCTTTTAAAGTGAGCACCACTTCGGCCAGGTCGAGTCGCCGTATCTCCGGCAATTCCTGCGGGGGCCGATCCGTATGCTCCCGCTCAGTCCAAAGACGCACACAATGTCCCGGGGCAGTGCGTCCGGCCCGCCCGGCGCGTTGATCGGCCGAGGCCCGGCTGATTTTTTCGACCAGCAAAGTATTGATCCCACGGTAAGGATCGAACCGCGCGATCTTGGCCTGGCCCCCATCGATGACCAAACGCACGCCATCAATCGTAAGCGAGGTTTCGGCCACGTTGGTGGAGACGATCACCTTTCGTTTTTCATAGCGGGCGACTGCCGCGTCCTGGTCGGCTACTGGCAATTCACCATGAAGCGGCAGCGCAAGAAACTGGCTGGAGACCCGCGAATTTTTGATGGCCTCGATGGTCCGATGGATCTCGAATGCGCCCGGCATAAAGATCAAGGCATCGCCTTCGGTCTGGGATGCGAGCCGGACAAGCGCATCGGTCGCTGCTTCCCAGATGGGCGAGTCGCCCGGGGACCTCGGTAGATACTCGATCTCCACGGGGAAGGTGCGTCCGCGGGAGGTGAGCAGTTCACACGGATGAAGATATTTTTGAAGCACGCCAGCATCCAGCGTGGCGGACATCACCACCAGGCGAAGGTCTGGCCGGAACTGCTCCTGGATTTCCAGCGCCCGGGCCAGGGTGATGTCGCCATACAGATGCCGCTCATGAAATTCATCGAACAAGATGGCCGAGATCCCGCGCAACTTCGGGTCACCGAGCATCTGCCGAAGCAGCACCCCTTCGGTGACAAATCGGATCCGGGTTTTCCGCGAGGAAACATTATCGAGCCGGATCTGGTATCCGACTTCATCGCCGAGACGCACCCCGCGTTCGGAAGCGACCCGGGCCGCGAGCATCCGCGTGGCGAGACGGCGCGGCTGAAGGACGACGACCTGCCCATCGCCCGCCAGTCCTTTGTCCAAAAGGATCTGCGGGACCTGGGTGGATTTGCCGGACCCGGTGGGCGCCTGCAGCACGAGCCGCGAATGGGCGTGCAATGAGGCAACGATTTGCGACTCGAGTTCGAAGATGGGAAGCACGGGGGGAAAAGCGGAAAGCGGAAAGCGGAAAGCGGAAAGCGGAGGTCGGAGGTCGGAGGTCGGAGGTCGGAGGTCGGAGGTCGGAGGTCGGAGGTCGGAG
>JAYUPM010000052.1:0-5149 GCA_043760145.1 Spartobacteria bacterium | reverse complement strand
CAGTGATGCGCCGCCACTCTTCGGGGAAGAAAGAGGCGAGACGCCTCTGCCACGAGGAACTCCAAAAGCGGCAGAGGACTGCCTCACTACAAAACGCTCTCGCGGGAAGAATTGGGACAGACAAACTGGGTGGCTTGAGGGAGGATTGGTTCAAATCGTGCGGAAGGTTGGCGCGGATGGGCGAATGTATGCCTTAGAGAAAGTCTTTAAGCGTTGGCAATCGAGCTATTTTCCTGGGATCAGCCAGTTGTTGGGGCGCACCCGGCTACCAATTCCAATCCGCGCGCGTCACGCGCGTCTTCAGGGCAGCAGTGTCATGACGCGGCGGAGTGCTTCATGGGGCCGCGGTCCGAAGACCGGTATCTGTTTAGCGTGCCCTTCAATGTGGTCGTCGTGGCAGGAACGTAGCGCAGACTTCCAAGTCTGCCGTGTCGCAGGTTTCCAAACCTGCCGGGAAGAAAGGCCGCCTTATGCAGCATCCAGAGCGTTTTGGACCGACTCCGGCGGGAACGATCTGGGCGTGGAACTTGTCATTTTCATTGGCGCATCAAACAAATGCTGTTGGAAAAATACTTTCACGTTGAATGGTTTCCTCCGTCGGACATGAACCCAACTACTAAGTTCGTCAACAATGGCCGCCGATGGTGAGTTCCCATTCCTAACGGACTTCGACCAAACGCTCTCCCTGTTCGATTTTTCTTAAGATCACTGGCAGGAGGCGCTCCAGCCAAATCAGCAGAGCTTTCGTGGAGCTGTTGCCGATTCGAAGCCAAACGACACCCGGACCAGACCGCCCACGCAAGACACAGTCCGCGAAATCTTCGTCCTTCGAGACGATCACCATTTGATGCTCAGCGGCATAGAGCCATATCACATTGTCTTTGCCCTGAGCCATCCCCAAGTCGAACACATGCTCGGAAGGATGGCCCTGCTCAGTAAGCCAGCGCGCCAAGGCCGCCGGCAGTTGAGTATCAACGAGGAAGCGCACTTTGCAGCTGTGGCCTTTATGCCCCCACTAAAACTGAGTGATTGACCTGCGCTGCGGCAAACTCCAGGCACGCCCGGATATCTTCCGACACAAGGAATGGATAGTCCTCAAGGATTTCCGTTTCCGGCACTCCGGCCGCTAATAAGTCGAGCACATCTTTTACACGGATTCTGTAGTGGCGGATGCAAGGACGGCCGCCGCATTGTTCCGGGTCAAACGTAATACGATCCAGGCGATTGCTCATGAGTGAACGCTACAAGGTAAGCTCCAACTCTTCAATGCTGGACTTCCAAACAACCCGTATCCAGGTAAATCACGATCCGGCTCCGCGCGCGTCCGAGACCATGCCGCTAAGTGGCATTCCGGTCGGTTGCTCGCCCCAGATCGCAATGGATCGCGCTAAGAAATCAGGTCGCGCCACCGTGCCATCCATCGACCTCCGACCTCCGACCTCCGTCCTCCGTCCCCCGACCCCGTCTCCCTAACGCGAATCTTTCCGTGGCTCCCTCATCCGTTCCCAGAATCCTGGCTCCGGCTTTTTCACTTCAACCTTGATCTCCTGGCCCTCTAAAATCACCGGGGTCCCGATCGCCGCGTTTTGGTAGAAATGCATCGCCATCGAGCGTGGCAACCGGACACAGCCATGGGAAGCGCGGTATCCGGGGAGGCGGCCCGCGTGCATTCCGTATCCGTTATGAAAGCGCAAAAAGTAAGGCATTTTTGCCCCGGCGAATACGGCGCCCTCTGGCGGTTTATCTTTTGAAGCATCGACATCTTTTTTCACGACCACGCCAGCCTCATCGACGAAATTACCATAAAGATTGGAGACGTGTTTTTCGTCCTTTTGAATGACCTTATAATTGCCGGGAGGGGTCTCGAACCCCTTGCGGCCACTGGAGATGGGCGTCTCCCCCACCAAAGTGTCGCCCTTGTAGAAATAGGCGCGCTGTTCCCAAAGCCGGACCTCAATTTTAGGGCTCCCAACGATCCCGTCGGACTTCCAATAAGTGGGCTTGGGTGTCGGCTTCGCGCCCGGCAAAGGCTTCGTGGGAGGAGGAGGCGGCGTCACGCAACTGGTTGCAAGCAACGCCGTGCAAAGCGAGGCGAGAATCAGGGAAAAAGTTTTCATGAATCGGCGGGCACGCTAGTGGACATTTTGCCGGGACGCAATCCCTGCGTTGGCACAAGACGCGAGACGGGCGAAAATGAAACCGCGGATAGCGCGGATTGACGCGGATAAAGAAAAACGCGGAGAGTTTGGCCCACGGAAATCACGGAAACACACGGAAAATTTTTAAGGGTCTACCTAAAGCTCCGTTTCAGTGGATTCAGTGAATTCCGTGGGCAAATGTTCCCCTCCGCAGTCCCCACCCTAGTAGTTTCTGTGTAATTCAGTGTCTTCCGTGGGTTATCCCTGACATCTGTGGTTAAACCTCCCCGCCGCTTCCGGAATTTTGAACCGCAGATTTCGCAGATCGACGCAGATAAAGAGCAAGACGGGACAGGTTGGTTCGGCATCTCTCTCCCATCCGCGATAATCCGAGTTATCTGTGGTTAAACCTCTTTTGCAGCTCCGGAGTTTTGAACCGCGGATTGACGCGGATAAAGGCATGGGGCGCCTCTTGACGGAGGCATCCATATAAGGCATCAGTGTATGCATGAGGACGACATTGAATATTGATGACGCACTGCTCGCGCAAGCTGGCGAATACACGGGCGAAACAGAGAAAACAGCCCTGGTTCGCATGGGACTTGAAGCGCTTGTCCAGCGTGAGGCTGCGCGCCGCCTTGCGGCCTTGGGCGGCACGATGCGTTCGCTCACAATGCCACCACGGCGACGCGACGAGGCGAAGCGCCGCAAGTGATCATCGCCGATACTTCCATCTGGGTGCAGCACTTCCGGCGGGGTGTGCCGAGCTTTGCCATGGCACTCAGCGAGGGCTTGATCTCCATGCACCCCGTGGTCCTTGGGGAATTGGCCACCGGCAATTTAACCAAACGTGAGCAAACCCTATCTGCTCTCAGAAGTCTGCCGGGCACAAAAATAGGCACGCCGGACGAATGCCTCGATTTCATTGAGACGCATTCACTTTACGGCCGCGGCATTGGTTGGAACGACATTCAGTTACTTGTGACCGCGCGGATTTCGGGCAATCCGCTTTGGTCGCTCGACAATCGGTTGGCATCGGCTGCGGTGGAGTTGGGTGTCGCCTTTCAGAAACCATAATCCGAGTTATCCGTGGTTAAAAGAATCCGCCGGCATGCGCCCGTGAGCTGGCCGGTTTAAAGGTGAGTATCAACGGGCGCTAACATTCCGGCGTTGTATTCGTTCATATACATTTTCTTATTGTATTCGCTCGATTACATGGCAGGGTGCCCTCATGCGGGTCAAAACTTCCAATGACATCGGCGCCCTCGTCCGGGACCGGCGCACCCAGCTTTCCTGGACCCAGGAGGAGCTCGCCATCAGGGTGGGCGTCAGCCGACTCTGGATTGTTCAGCTGGAAAAAGGCAAGCCGACCGCCCAAATCGGCCTGGCTCTCCGGACCCTGAAGGAACTCGGTTTCTCCCTGGATGCATTGATTTCTCCAGCCATCGTTTCAAGTCGCCCCAAAGGTGGAGCGATTGATTTGAACCGAATCATCCAAAACGCCCGGGCCGCGAAATCATGACGGAAGAACTTCATGCGCTGGCCGGTAACGCGATGATGGGACGCGTTCTATGGGACCGGCAACGCGACCGGCTCTCCTTTGTCTATGAAGAGGAATGGCGCAGCGATGCCGGGAGCTACCCGATCTCTCTCTCCATGCCATTAAGCGCGGCCGAGCACGGACACAAGGCGCTGGAGCCATTCCTTTGGGGGTTGTTGCCAGACAATGACGGGGTTCTCAAACGCTGGGGCGAACGCTTTCATGTGTCACCGCGTCATGCATTTCAACTGCTCTCCCACGTCGGTGAAGAATGCGCGGGCGCAGTCCAATTGGTCCGTCCGGAACGCGCAGCGAAGTGGCTTAAAGGCTCGGATACCGGGTCGGTGAAATGGATGGATGAAAGTGAAATCGCCGGGCGCGTGCATCTTCTCTTAAAGGACCATAGCGTCGCGCGCACTGGCGCCGATGCCGGGCAATTCAGTCTTGCCGGGGCCCAGCCCAAGACCGGTTTTCACTATGACCCAAAACGCGATCGATGGGGGGTGCCCTCAGGGACGATTCCCACGACGCATATATTCAAGCCAGCGACGGGAAACTTCGATGGCTACGCGGAGAACGAGCATTTCTGCATTACCCTGGCGCGAGCGTTGGACATGCCTGTGGCGTCGTCGGTGATTCAATATTTTGACGGAGCTGCGGTCATCGTCGTCGAGCGCTATGATCGAGTGCGCATCGGGACAAAGGTCACGCGCATTCACCAGGAAGACATGTGCCAGGCATTGGCGCGGATGCCGCAGATGAAATATCAGAACCAAGGCGGCCCTTCCCCGGTGGAAATCATTGGGCTTATCCGCGAGCACGCGACCAGCCGCCAGGAGGATGAGGCACGGTTCATGGACGCGCTCGTTTTTAACTGGTTGATCAGCGGCACCGATGCGCATGCGAAGAACTATTCCTTTCTGATCGCGCCCCAGGGCCAGGTCCGTCTCTCACCGCTCTACGACTTGACGAGCGCGCTCCCGTATCCCAGCCAAATCGCGCCTCGTGAGGCCACGCTCGCCATGAAAATCGGTGGAAAATACAAGCTTCTTGCCGTTGGCGCACGGGAGTGGAAAAAATCTGCCGGGGAACTCCGGCTCGATTTTGACGCCCTCCGTGCCCGGATCCTCCACCTAACCAGCCTCCTGCCTGATACCGCACGCAACGTGGCTCAGGAGATCAAGGCCCAAGGCATCGCGCACGATGTGATCGGCCGATTAGCGGAATCGTTGGCAGAACGGGCGCGTAAATGTGAAGCGGCGATCGGCAAGTAACAGCGAATAGCGCAGCTCCAAGGCGCGTTCCGATGTCACGCGGGTTTCCGTATCTGTTTCACTACCATCCCACAGGGTGGAAAAAATGGGTCGGGAGTGAATGGCGCGAAGTTAAGGAAATATCGTCCTCGATTCCCCGTCCATTGTCGTTTTCGAGGACGAGGACGAGGGACGAGGACGAGGACGATAAACCCGCT
>JAYUPM010000051.1:0-5150 GCA_043760145.1 Spartobacteria bacterium | reverse complement strand
GGATTTCTTGGGAACGCAGGCAGGAGAATTATAGGCAAGAAAATGTTTCCATCCCAAATCTTCCTACCTTTCTTCCGACTTCCTATGGGATGCCTGTGGAAGTAAAATGAGTTGGCGTGAGGCCCCCGAAGCGAGTATCTCCACCCACCTCATGCGCCTAAACCGCTTCCTTGCTTCCGCCGGCCTCGGCTCCCGACGCGGCGTCGAAGATTTAATTAAATCGGGCCGGGTAAAAATAAACGGCCGGCCGGTGGTTGACCTTGCCACACAGGTGCAGCCGGAGGATTGCGTAAAAGTCGGGAGCCGGATCGTGCGCAGCGCGCTCCCCCTTGTTGCCATGCTCAACAAGCCCAAAGGTTATCTCTGCACGGCCAGCGATGAACTTGAGCGGCGCACCATTTTCGATCTGCTCCCCCCCGGCTGGCCCCGCGTTTTCAATGTCGGTCGCCTCGATAAGGATAGCGAAGGATTGCTCATTGTTACCAACGACGGCGACCTTGCGATGGCCCTCACCCACCCCAGTCATCAGGTCGATAAGGAATATGAGGTCGGTCTCGACAGGCCCTTTGATTCCGCCCACCGCGACAAATTGCTCAAAGGGATTCGCATCGAAGGCGGCCTTGGAAAAGTCGAGCAGGTCAATGTGGTGACACCCAAGCTCCTCAAGTTCGTCCTCCGTCAAGGCATCAAGCGCCAGATCCGACTGATGTGTTATTCGCTCGGATACGAGGTCTCCCTTTTGCGCCGGATCCGGGTCGGCTCGCTCCGGCTCGGAACGCTCAAGCCCGGTGAGAGCCGGTTGCTGACTCCCAAAGAGGTTGCGAGCTTGCAGGAAATCCAGGTTGCGCCCAAAACTGCGCCTCCTCCCGGGGCATTGAAACGGCGTCCAACGCGGCGTTCGCCTGCCCGCAATTCCAACCCCCGGGGACGGCGGCCGGAGAGTCCCGCGAAAAAAGGATCATCAAAGAAGAGGGAAAGCATTTGACCCGGAGGGCTTCACCTCCTTCACTCTGCTCCCCCTCGACAACCACAAACCAATTTTATGGGCCAGCAATTTAATAAAGTCATCAAACGCCGTCGCCGTGCAGATTACCTTGAGCGCAAAAAAACCAAGGGCTTGGAATTATCGGCTGCGAGCAAGACCAAGCCTCGCAAGCCCACCGCCAAGAAAGCGGAATAACGCGCAGCCAAGCGACGGATGTCGCTGTCATGCAGATTCGGGATTCTGAATCTTTGAGTTTCATGGGCCCTTTGCGGTTAAAAAACGATGCGACATCTCATCGTCGATGCCCATAGCGTTATTTTTGCATGGCCGGAGCTTCGCAAGCTTCACCAGCGCCGCATGGTCCTGGCGCGGGAAGAGTTGATCAAGATTCTCACCCATTACCAGGATGCCAGCGGAGTCCAGGTCATCGTCGTTTTTGACGGACAGGGCGGAAAACACTCGGAGCATTCCGAGCCCGGCGGGATCCAGGTTTTTTATTCCGCCACCGGCCAGACGGCAGACCAGATTATTGAGCAATTGGTCGCGAAATATGGGAAGAACCACGACATCACGGTGGCGACCTCGGACTCGATGGAACGGCAAACGGTAACGAGCTTTGGGGCTTATAATGTTTCAACGGATGGACTCCGTGAATTGGTGGCGAACGCGCAAGCCGACCTTGCGAGGGAGATAAAAGCCCACCGCCGCCGGTAGCTCCCACCCTCTCGTGGCAGCGACGCCGCTGCCACGAAGGCTAGCGCTCGCTGGGCGGACGAAGGAAGGTCAATGAATCACCGACCTTCTTAATCTCGTAAGTCGATTTTGCCACTGGGACCTCATACACACGGTCCCCTTCTTTCACCTGAACCTTGAGCAAATACTCGCCATCGCTTTCCTTGCGCTTAAGCCCTTTGCGCCCATAAGTGATGAGCTGTTCGGGCAGTGGCGTGAACTGTTTCTCAATGACGGTTCCCGTGATCTTGCTCGATTGCGCGGTCCTGGATTGGGAGATGAAGCTAAAGACCCCGTAAAAAATAAAGCCGAGCACCACCAATCCCCCCGCCCCTGCAATGATTGCATCGCGCACGGTGTTATTGGGGACCACCAGCATCGGCTTCTTTTCGCTCATGCCTGGGGCGGCCGATCCCCAGAGCCCTGCGCTTGATCCACGGCAAAGCTCTCCTCTGTTGGAAAGATCGCGCTGTTTCCGGACATAAATCGGCGCTGCCAGACAAAGCGTTTTAGCAACACCTTGATGGTGGCGGTCATTGGCACGGCAAGGATGGCACCGAGCAAGCCACCCATCAGCAAGGTCCAGACAAATACGGAAACAATGACAGTCATCGGGTGTAATCCGACTGACTCGCCAACAATCTTTGGCGTGATAAAAAGCCCGTCAATTTGTTGGACGACAAAGAAGATTGCTGTCACCGCCAACGGCAAAACCCACCATGGACTTGCCGGCAAAAGCCAGCTTCCTCCCTGCACTGCGGCAATGATCACAGCGGGAATCCAGCACATCACAATTCCCAGATACGGGATGAGCCCCAGAAAGCAAAGGAGCAGTCCGATTAGGAGTCCGAAGTCGAGGCCGATAAATAGCAAACCAAGGCCCGTGGCTGTTCCGTTGATCATACTGACAAGAAGCTGGCCCCGAAAGAAGGCGATCAAATAGCCGTTGATCTCTTCAAGAGTCGAGACGACCTCGTCCTTAAAACTCGAGGTCCGTAGTGGCAGATAATCCCCCCATGACATCGAGATGTTCCGGCTCTCGATCAGGAAATAATAAAGGTAAATCGGCACAATCACCATGCTCAGCAGAAAGCCGAACACCCCAAGGAAGCCACCCACACTCGCACTGATGAATTTCCAGATGTTCCGGATGACAGTTGGCAACGCGTTGCGGAGCCAATCTCCCGAGAAAAATGCCTGCAAGTCGGCGCCCTGATCTCCCGGTTCCGCCACGCCAAGGGATTTAATAATGGTATCCCCAACGATATCCGTGCTCGGATCGGCCCCCGGCTTGTAACGGCCTTCACTGTCCAACGGAATCGTTTTGCTCGGAATCGTTTTGCTCGGAAGTGGCGGTTCGGGCGGCACACCTTCAATCATCGCAGGCTCCGGGTTCTGAAAATCGGGCAACAACTGGATATTGTATTTTTGCTTAACGTCCTTCGCAAAACGCGTCACCAAATCCCGGGCATCGGTTGTGAGCTTCGGCAACTTGCGCACCAGTTGCGAAGTTTCACGGGATACGGCCGGAAGCACCCAAAGTAGAATCCCTGCCAATCCGATTACAACGATGGCGAATACACAGAGGACCGCCCGGTGACGGGAATGTCCCCATGCAACCAATCGAGTAACGACCGGGTCCAGCAGATACGCCATGACGCCGGCAACCGCGAACGGGATCAGGATCGGCTGTAGCACCCGAAGCACATGGGAAGTCGTCCAGACCAACCCGACCGCGATGGCGCCAATCGTCACCACAGCCAGCGCCGAGAGCGCCGCCCAAATGGTTTTCTTCTGCCAGGGTGTGGGAAAGTCGCTCATTACATGTGGCTGATGATGTTATCCCCAAATTCAGAGCACTTGATTTCAGTGGCCCCGTCCATCTGCCGGGCAAAATCATAAGTGACCCGTTTACTGCCAATGGCTCCATTGAGGCCTTTAAGAATCAGGTCGGCCGCTTCGTCCCATCCCATGTAACGCAACATCATCTCGCCGCTAAGAACCACTGAACCCGGATTGACCACGTCTTTCCCAGCATACTTGGGCGCCGTCCCATGGGTGGCCTCGAAGATCGCGTGGCCGGTGATGTAATTGATGTTGCCGCCGGGCGCGATCCCGATTCCGCCGACCTGCGCCGCCAACGCATCGGAGAGGTAATCGCCATTGAGGTTCAACGTGGCGATGACTTCGAAATCCGTTGGCCGGGTCAGAACCTGCTGGAGAGTGATATCGGCAATCGAATCCTTGATCAACACACGCCCTTGGGCCAGCGCGGCTTTCTGCTCCTCATTGGCGGCCGGTTCGCCCTGCTCTTTCTTGGTCCGCTCCCACTGCGCCCATGTGTAAACCTTATCCCCAAAGATCCGCTCCGCTGCGGCGTATCCCCAGTCGCGAAACGCCCCCTCAGTGAATTTCATGATGTTGCCTTTGTGGACGATAGTCACCGATTTGCGCTTCTGCGCGATCGCATATTCGATGGCCGCCTTGATCAGCCGGATGGTTCCCACTTGCGATACGGGCTTAATCCCAATTCCGACACTGACCGGTATCCCGCCACCCGTATTGTGTTCCGGGGAAGCGAGCTTCATGTATCCAGCGATCGCCTCGGAGGTCCCAAACCGGATCTTACTAAAGTCTTTCGGGAACTCTTTGGCAAGGAACTCCAGCACCTTGGCCGACTCCGGCGTCCCACCCGCGAACTCGATCCCGGCGTAGATGTCTTCGGTGTTCTCGCGGAAAATCACCATGTCCACGAGCTCCGGCCGTTTGACCAGCGAGGGAACCCCGGTGAAATACTGGACCGGGCGCAGGCAAACATAGAGGTCGAGCATTTGCCGAAGCGCCACATTAAGCGAACGAATGCCGCCCCCAATTGGCGTGGTGAGCGGGCCTTTGATTCCCACCAGGTATTCGCGGAACGCATCCACCGTGTCATCGGGAAGCCAGTTATCAAATTTGTTCTTGGCGGTTTCCCCCGCGAAAACTTCGAACCACGCGATCTTCCGGGCCCCGCTGTAAGCCTTCTCCACGGCCGATTCCAGCACGCGCACGGCGGAAGCCCAAATGTCGGGTCCGGTGCCGTCTCCGCGGATGAAAGGGACGATTGGATTTGCGGGGACGGTGAGCTTTCCTTTGGAAATGGAAATTTTCTCGCCGGCTGGTGGAGTGCAGGTTGTGTAAGCCATGATGAGTTTGTGTGGAAAAAGAGAACGCGGAGTTAAACAGAGCTCCCAAGCGCGGTCGAGCGGCCGTTTTGACCTGCCCAACATAACGCACGGTTTCCAAACCCCAGCGCGCTGCTGGCGTCTCGCGCCAGTCCGGATCCGATAGGTGTTCAGGGCTTTTCGTTTGAATACTGGATAGCATTGATATCAAAGGGCTGAAGAGAATTTTGTGGACAAAGGAGGGGCAAAAACTGAGGTTAGGGCGTTAT
>JAYUPM010000050.1:0-2120 GCA_043760145.1 Spartobacteria bacterium | reverse complement strand
GCAGCCGGATACGCATCGGCTCTGGTTGCGAATGTTGGGGGAAAACAAACGGTCCTCATGTTCAAAGCAACCGCCTTCCTCGGGTTGGATGCCAAGTCGGGCGCAGAACTTTGGCGGACCCCGTGGAAGACCAATTACGATGTGAATGCCGCCACCCCATTGGTTTTTGGAAACAAGATTTTCATCTCCAGCGGATACGGGACGGGATGTGGACTCTATGAAATCAGCGGCAACGGGGTCAGTGAACGTTGGAAAAACAAGAACCTCCGGGCCCACTTCAATACGCCGGTTTATTGGGAAGGCCATATTTACGGGCTCGATGGCCAGGCCGATCCGAAAGCCCCCCTTGTTTGTCTCGATGCCGCCACGGGTGCCGTGAAGTGGGCCGATAAAAGCATCGGCGGCGGGTCCCTCATTCTCGCCGACGGCAAATTGATCATCCTCACCGAGCGTGGCGAACTCGTGATTGGCGCGGCCTCATCATCGGGCTTCAAACCGATCACCCGTTCCCAAGTCCTTGGCGGGCGGTGCTGGGTGCAACCGACCCTTTCCAACGGTCAACTCTATGTCCGAAACAACCAGGGCGAGCTGCTCTGCCTGGAGGTCGGTTCGAAGTAATTCGTTTTTTTTAGAAAACCATCCCCGCGCGGATGATCGCTCCCACATTCTCCGCCACACTTGATATGATTCCCCCAATCCTTCGCCCGTTCCTCCTCGCTTCTGTTGCCTTGCTCACTTCCGCCTCCGGTGAAAATTGGGGCCAATGGCGCGGCCCATCCTTCAACGGTTCCTCGCCTGAAACCGGGCTCCCATCGAACTGGAGCGCAACTGAGGGAGTAAAATGGTCAACACCGCTTCCTGGGATCAGCGGTGCGACCCCGGTGATTTGGGGCGACTCGGTTTTTGTTTCCAGTCCCGATGCGAATAAGAGCCTGCTTTTACTCTGCCTCGATCGCAAAGACGGCAAAGTGCGCTGGCAAAAGGAGGTCGCCATCGGGAACATCACCAAAGGCAGTGGCAACATGTCCTCCCCTTCCCCGGTCACGGATGGCAAAGCGGTTTACGCGCTTTATGGGACAGGCGATCTGGCGGCATTCGATTTTACTGGCAAACTCCTTTGGCAACGCAATCTCGGCACTGATTACGGAAAGTTCGCCATCATGTGGACTTACGGCTCCAGCCCGCTGCTCCTGAATGGGAAACTTTACATCCAGGTATTTCAGCGCACCCCAGCTCCCGCCGATTATCCGGGCGTGGCCGGATCCGCCGGGGATCGGGAGAGTTATCTATTGGCGATCGATCCAGCCAACGGCAAGACCCTCTGGAAACATGTGCGGCCAACAGAATCGCAACTCGAATCGATGGAGAGGTACTCGACACTTATTCCGCACACCGGGGCGGATGGCAAAGTCCAGTTACTTGCTGTGGGCGGAGATTGTCTGACAGGCCATGACCCGGAGACAGGCGCCGAACTGTGGCGCGGGTATGGGATCAATAGTAAAAGGGGCGAATGGATGCGGGTGGTTCCCAGTCCGATCAGTGCGGCGGGATTGGCGATCGTGTGCGGACCCAAACAGGAACCGACTCTCGCGTTCCGGACAGACTTGAAAGGCGACATTACCGCAACAGGAGTGGCTTGGACTTTCGATGAGAAACAGACACCGGACGTCTGCACACCAGCGCTTTATAACGGCAAACTTTTCTTGTTGAACGGCGACAAACAGACACTCACCTGCCTGGATCCCAAGACCGGCGCAAAGAAGTGGCAAGGCGCATTGGGCGAGCGCACAGTCATCCGCGCCTCGCCCACTGTCGCGGACGGCAAGATCTATATCATCAACGAAAAAGGGACTGTCTTTATCTGTGACGCTGGCGAGGAGTTTAAGTTACTGGCCACAATCCCGATGGGCGGCGCAGAAGGAACACGTTCCTCGATTGCAGTCTCCAACGGCCAGCTCTTTATCCGGACAACAGAAGCGCTTTACTGTATCGGGAAGTAACCCACCCGCAATCCCTTCCGGGTTTGTAGTTCCGCATTTATGCGGCAAAGGAGAACGCAAACACGAGGATGATGAATACATTTAACCCGCAAAACAAAAGAGAACATCAGACCGGCTGAA
>JAYUPM010000049.1:0-2120 GCA_043760145.1 Spartobacteria bacterium | reverse complement strand
GGGCAGTGGACTTGTGCAGCTCACGGTTACTGCGAGTGGTTTATTTACGGGGCGCGTCACTTTTGCCGGCGTCGCCTATCCGTTTTCCGGGAAATTCGATGCGCTCGGTGATGTCACCCACACCATTGGACGTGGGGCGCTGGCCCCGCCACTCGTGCTCGCGTTACATTTGAATATTGCTGATCCCGTCGTGAACCGGATCACGGGGACGCTCAGCACGGGCGCGCTGGTGCTTGCTGTAGATGCGACTCGATCTCCGTCATTCCCCCTTGGCACGCCAATCCAAGCTGGGCGCTATACTGCGAGCATCACCCCGCCCGTTGGTTCCGGCCTCCCCACCGGCACAGGATACGCCACATACACCATTTCAGCCAATGGCAGCGTAAAGCTGGCAGGCAAACTGCCGGATCTCACTCCGTTCACTGCCAGTTCCCGCCTCCAATCCGACAACTCAATTCCTCTTAACATTGGGGTCCATGCTGCCAAAGCGCGCGGCAGCTTGCGCGGTGATGTGCTCCTCGATGACCTTGTTGCGAGCGATGCCACAGCAAGTCTGTTGTGGGAAAAACCGACCCAGTCCAAGGGCCTACACCGCTCCGGGTTCGGCACGACGGTTACTCTCAGCGCGTCGCGCTTTACAACGCCGCCAGCATTTACACGGATTCTTACGGTCGGCGATACACTGCCAAATACGCGCCTCAATATCACCGAAGATACCGACCTCGGGCCCATTGTTGGGCAGCACCCGTTTTCACTTTTGTATAATAACACCGCCCAATTCCCACTAGGCGACTCCAGTATTCTTCTCTTCAAGAAGAAGACCGGCCAGTTTACCGGTTCCATCGTGCAAGGTGGAAAACGCCGTCCCTTCCGAGGTGTTGTCTTGCAAAAGAGCATCAGCGGCGCCGGGCTTTATAGCGATGGCGAAGCTACCCAGCCCGTCGCGCTGGCTCCTATTCCGTGAACGCTCTCGCGAATAAACAGCGCGCCCTTCCGGGTTTGTAGTCCCGCATTTATGCGGCAAGGGCGAACGCAAACACGAGGATGATGAATACATTTAACCCGCAAAACAAAAGAGAACATCAGACCGGCTGAAGCCGGAACTACAAACCTGCTGCAAAGCGCCAGAGGACAGGCGCACTACAAAACGCTTCGCGACAAATAACGCCGCCACGTTAAACAGCGCGCCCTTCCGGGTTTGTAGTTCCGCATTTATGCGGCAAGGGCGAACGCAAACACGCAAATGATGAGAACATTTAACGCACAAGAAAAGACACTGAACCGGCTGAAGCCGGGACTACAAACGTCCTGATCAAAAGAGCTCGCCTTGTGTCCGGGTGGGGGCGGCGGGCGCGGGCTTCGCTTGCTCCATCTCGGCTTTCACTTCCGCCAGCAGTGATTTGAAATCGCATTCGGCCAGGGCCGCCACCAACTCCCCATACCTTGGCTCAATCTTCAGGGCATCCCATGGTTTGGGCAGCTCCAAGTCCAGATCCAGCCTGACCATTTCCCGGTTCTCGATAATCTGCTCACGACCGACCCGGATCTTTTCACGAATCCGTTCGTTCTTGATAAGGTCCGGATTGGCGAGGATGGCGTCGAGGCTCCCATAAGTTTGGATGAGGGAGGCGGCGCCTTTTGGACCGAGTCCAGCAATGCCGGGAATGTTGTCCACGCTATCGCCGATGAGGCTGAGCACCTGCCCGATTTGATCGGGTTCAACGCCCCATTTTTTTCGGACAGTCTCCGCGCCGAGCAATGCATGGGTATCCTTGGGTGTGGCGAGATCAGTTTTGTTGGTGGAATAAACTTTGACCCGGTCATCGACCAACTGGAAGAGATCCTTGTCATTGGTTGCGAGGATCACTTCGGCTCCCGCATGCCGGGCTGCGTAACAATAACTGGCCATTAGATCATCGGCTTCCGTATCCGGCAGGCCAAGGCTTCCGAGCCCAAGCATCGGCACCATCGCTTGCAGTTTTGTTAACTGGGGACGCATCAAGTCGGGCATCTCCACCCGTTGCTCCTTGTATGCGGGCTGCAATTCGGTGCGCCGCTTTGGAACACCCATGTCCCAAATCACTGCCGCCCGATCCGGCGCAAGATCCTTCAACATCCGG
>JAYUPM010000048.1:0-5184 GCA_043760145.1 Spartobacteria bacterium | reverse complement strand
TCTTCCGCTGCTTCCATTTCGTATTCAGGTTGGGACTTCAGTTCCCCCTCCCGTTTGCGCTCCGGTGTGGCGGGCGCATCCTGCGGCGGTTCTTTCCCTTCCTTGGATTCCTTCCCCTCCTTGTCCGAAGGCTGTTGTTCGGCGTCTTTGCCATCCTCTTCCTTCTTCGGGTCGCCCTTGTCGCCGGGCTTGGATTCCTCGCCCTCCTTCTTCTCATCGCCCTTCTGATCTTTTTGATCCTTTTGATCCCCAGAATCTTTTTTGTCCTTTTCCTCCTTCTTATCTTTCTCGTCCTTTTGATCTTGCTTCTTTTCCTCCTCCGATTTCGGCGGTTCTGCCGGCTCTTTTTCCAGCTCCGCAATCAGCTTTTTCAACAACTCCCTGTTGTGCTCCGCATCCTTGTTCTTCGGATCCACCTGAAGGGTTTGGTCGTAATGCTGGATCGCGTTTTTCCACTCCTGCAATTTCGGCGCTTTCTCTTTCTGCCCGGCTCCGCGTTGGTAAAGCGTATTGCCCAGATTATACTCGGCCTTGGCCCGAAGCTGCGGATCGTTCGTGGTAACGGCCCGGCTAAATGACTGAAGCGCGCCCTCGTAATCCCCACTCTTATACGCGGCATTCCCCAAGTCGTAATGGAGGGCCGGGGACTTGGGTTGACGCTTTAGTTGCCGCGTGAATTGCTCCGCGGCTCCTTTGTAATCCTCGCGTTCATAAGCTTCGATGCCGGGGTTTTTTGCGTCCGCCCCGGTTGGCGAAAACACGGCCATCGCAAGCAGGGCAGCGGTTGCGAGCTTGGGGGCTGTTGCGTTGGCGCGTTTCCGGTCCTTGAGCAAACTGGCTGCGACCAGCAGTGCCAGGCCAGCCGAGAGCGGCCATTGGAACCGTTCAATGGGATGCCGGGAGAGTTTGGAATCGATGTCGTGTTCGCTCATTTTGCCGAGGCCATCCTGGACGATTCGCATCGCAGCGTCCCGCCCGTTATCCAGACGAAGATAGAAGCCCCCGGTCGATTGCGCAATTTTGGTTAATCGGGTTTCGTCGAGGCGTGACTTGACGATTTGCCCGGAAGCGTCCTTAACAAAATCGCCGCCCCGTCCTCCCGCAAGCGGAATGAGGGAGCCGTCGGGAGAGCCGAGCCCGACGGTGAAAATACGGATCGACGCCTCGGAGGCGGCTTTTTCGCCCGCCTCCTCGAGGTCTTCGCCATCGGTGAAAATGATGAGCGCGTGATGTTCGCTTTCACCTTTGCCGAAAGCCTCTTGGGCCCCCTTGATTGCGGCGGCGATGTTGGTGCCGCCTTGGGGGACGATCTCGGGATCGAGTTCATTGAGCGAGTCGAGGACGGCACTGTAATCGACAGTCAGCGGGGCTTGGAGGAATGCGGTCCCGGCGAATGCGATGAGTCCAACCCGATCGCCCTTGAGTTGCCCGATGAGATCCTGGGCGGCGAGTTTGGCGCGGGTGAGGCGGTCGGGAGCGAGATCGGTGGCGAGCATGCTTTTGGAAGTGTCGACGGCAATCAGGACATCGCGTCCTTTGCGTTTGCTTTCCTCCCAGTCGAACCCCAGCCGAGGCTGGGCCATCGTCCCAATGACAAAAATCAGCCCCGCGAGAAACAGGAAAAATCGGAGCCGCCTTTTCGATACGTTGACCGTCCCGGCAAGGCGGTCTTCGAGGCGGGCGGCAACCAGTTTGCGGATCAATGCGCGGCGCATTTGTTCATTGCGGAAAAAGAGGATCAGCAAAATTGGCACTGCCGCGAGGACCCAGAACCAATGCGGCTGCGCGAAGGTTAACTCGTTCATGGAAGCCTCCTGAAAAGCGTTTGATCGAGGACCAGGTGGAGGAGAAGGAGAGCGCCCCCGGAAGCAAGGAACCAGTGGAAGAGGTCGCGGTATTGGGTGTATTTGTTGAGTTCCACTGTGGATTTTTCGAGTTGATCGATCTGCCCGAAAATCTCCGCCAGCGATTTGGTGTCGGTGGCGCGGTAGAATTTTCCATCAGCGATATCGGCGATCTGTTTGAGGCTGGCCTCATCGACTTCAACTTTCACATTGTGATACACCGTGCGCCCGAACATATCCTTGGCCGGGATCGGCGCATACCCGCGGGACCCAGCGCAGATCGTGTAAATCTTGATCCCGAGCGCCTTGGCGGCTTCCGCGGCAGTGACGGGCGTGATTTTGCCCGCGTTATTATCGCCGTCTGTGAGCAGCACGATAATCTTGCTCTTGGATTCCTTTGCCTTGAGGCGGTTGGCCGTGGAAGCAATGGCAGAGCCGATCGCCGTGCCATCCTCCACCAGCCCGATCCGGATCCGCTCAAGGTTCTGGAGGAGCCAGTCATGATCAAGGGTCAGCGGGCTTACGAGGTAAGGTTTGCCGGCAAATGCCACCATCCCGATTCGGTCATTGGGCCGGTTCTCGATGAATTTTTGGGTGATCTGTTTGACGGCTTCTAGCCGGTTGGATCGGTCCCGGCCAATGGTGAAATCCTCTGCCAGCATGGATCGGGAGACATCCATGGCGAGCATGATATCGATTCCGCTGGCCTGGACCTGGCTATGGACCCTGCCTTGCCGGGGACGCGCCAATGCCGCAATGAGAAGCCCCAGGCCCAGCATCAGAAGCGTCAGCAATATTGCCCCGGCCTTTGATCGGCGAGGCCGTCCCACTCCCTTCAGAACTTCAAGCGACGAGAATAATACGGCAGGGGCGTTGCCGCGCTTGCCGTGGAGCCACGCAAGGATCGGGAGGACGACAAGAAAGCCCAGCACCCACGGATGGGCAAAACTGAATCCGGCATCCACCACGGAATTCATCGGCCCGCCCCCTTGACGAAATGGATGGCACTGGTGAGCAGTTCGCGGCTTACCGCTGTGGTCGCAGCGATCCGGGCGAACTTGATCATGTCACATTGCTCGAGGAACCGTGTCAAAAGGGAGCGCCCTTCGGCTGAGATATCCGTCACGCCGGAGAGCGATCCGAGAAATTCGGGGGACGTTTGTTGGGTCGCCTTCAATCCAAAGTGCGCACTGACAAATCGGCGCAAGATGTCCGACACCGCAATGCTGAATGCGTATGGCGCCAGCCTCTCGACCTCATCCCGGAGCTTCTCCAGGTCGTGAAGCGCGATTGCGTGGGCAGTCGGTGGAATCGGGGGCGGCCGGTTCCGGAGTTTTCGAAGGACCATCCATGCCACCAGCCCGAGGATCAAGAGCAGAAGGGCGATGGCGAGCGCAACCATCCATGGCGGATAGGGAGAAACATCGATCGGTGGTGCGATATCCTTGATGTCCGGTGGCGCTTCTCCCGGGGCATTTGGCGGGACATTCCCCGGATCCAATTTCATTTGGGCGGATAGGGACGGCGCCTGTCCGGCGAACATCACCAGCATTGTCGTGCCGCGGATGATCGCGCGATGCCATTGCCGAATCCGGTCGAGTCCATTCATCGAATCATGAGCCGCCTTTCGCGGTTCTTAAAAAAGGTTCGCAATGCCGGCAGGTAATCCTCGTCAGTGCGCAACGAGATCGCATCGATCCGCTTTTTCCGGAACGTCCCGAGATGGAGGGCCTCGCGTTTTTTCACCGCCTTCAAATAAGCCTGCCGGGCATTGCGATCCGAGGTGTTGATCTCGATCTGATCGCCCGTCTCAGCGTCCTCAAGAGTGATCCTCCCGACATCCGGCAATTCTTCTTCGCCGGGATCGATAATGGGGATGGCGATCAAATCGTGGCGTCGGCTTGTAACGGAAAGTTCCCTGGTGAAATCGGGGGCCTGGAAATCCGAAATCAGGAACACAACGGAGCGGCGATGGAGGATATGGTTGAGATAATTGAGCGCGACAGCCGGCTGGGTGCCGCGGCCGGTTGGTTCAAAAAAGAGGATTTCGCGGATGAGCCGCAACGTATGGCGGCGTCCTTTTTTGGGAGCAATGAAGAGCTCAACGTCATCGGAAAAAAGAATGAGGCCGACCTTGTCCTGGTTGCGAATGGCGCTGAAAGCAAAGAGGCATGCCACTTCCGCAGCGAGCTCGCGTTTGCTCAAATCAACACTCCCAAAATTTCCGGAGGCGCTGACATCGACCACCAGCATCACCGTCAATTCACGCTCCTCGGTGAATTTCTTCACATATGCCTCCCCGGACCGCGCGGTCACATTCCAATCAATCGTCCGCACTTCATCCCCGGGTTGGTATTCGCGCACTTCCTCGAAGTTCATCCCGCGCCCCTTGAATACGCTGCGGTATTGGCCCGCAAACGCGGCGTCCACAATGCCCCGGGTCTTGAGCTCAAGGCGCCGGATTTTTTTTAAGATGTCGCGTGCGTTTTCCATGCTCGAAAATTCCAGCCGCCCATTCGGTGAAGCCAGGGCAAAGGGCGGGAGGCTCGCTGCTTATGGGACCGGCAATCCGGCGAAGATCCGCTGGATGATGGTCTCGCTGGTGATTTCTTCGGCCTCGGCTTCGTAGCTTACGATGATCCGGTGCCGGAGCACGTCGGCGCCGATGGACTTCACATCCTGGGGCGTGACGTATCCGCGACCGGCAATGTATGCGCGGGCCCGGGCCGCCAGAGTCAGCGCGATCGTGGCCCGCGGCGATGCCCCGTATCGAATCAACCCATCGAGTTGGAGTTTGTATGCAGCCGGTTCCCGTGTCGCGAATACGATATCCACGATGTAATCCTTCACCCGGTCATCGACATAAATGCTGTTCACGAGCGTCCGGGCCTGGAGGATCCGGGCGGGATCGATGATTGACGAAACCTCAAGGTTGGGACTGCTTGTGCCCATCAGGTCAAGAATCGCGCGCTCCTCAACACGGCTCGGGTAGCCGACGTTGAGCTTGAGCATGAACCGGTCAAGCTGCGCCTCGGGCAATTGATAAGTCCCCTCCTGTTCGAGTGGATTTTGCGTGGCAAGGACGAGGAACGGGTCGGCCAGTTTATACGTCTGATCGCCGATGGTGACCTGCCGTTCCTGCATCGCTTCCAGCAACGCGCTCTGGACCTTCGCCGGGGCCCGGTTGATTTCGTCGGCCAGGATTAAGTTGGAAAAAAGCGGGCCGCGTTTTGTCGTGAATTCGCCAGTCCGCGGATTGTAGATGAGGGTTCCGATCAAATCGGCCGGGAGCAGGTCCGGGGTGAACTGGATGCGCTGGAACCCTGTCTGGATGCAGTTT
>JAYUPM010000047.1:0-5194 GCA_043760145.1 Spartobacteria bacterium | reverse complement strand
CTCACCACCCTCAACACAGGCCGCCTTACTCTCCCAGCCGCTTGCGCCGGACTCTCCAAACGGTGCCTCGCGGTTTCCCGTAAATGGGCCAGTGAACGCGTCCAATGGGGCGCCGCAATCGGCAAGCATTCTGCCGTCGCAGACAAGATCGCAAGAATGGCTTCCGAGGTTTTTGCGATGGAATCGATGACCTTGTTCGCTGCGAGTTTGGTGGATCGCGACAAACATGCTGATGTCCGCCTCGAAGCCGCTATGTGCAAGCTCTGGGCGACTGAACGCAATTGGGAGCATGTGAATGAAACGATGCAGATAAGAGGCGGTCGCGGCTATGAAACCGCCAAGTCATTGGAGGAACGAGGCGAGGATCCGGTGCCGGTGGAACGGTTTTTGAGAGATTCACGGATCAATACGATCTTCGAAGGATCGAGTGAGATAATGCGTCTGTTTATTGCCCGCGAGATGCTCGATCCGCATCTCAAGATCGGCGCGCCAGTTCTTAATACTCAGCTCCCACGCAATGTCCGGATGAAGGCCGTGGTCAAGTCCGCTGCGTTCTATTCCACATGGTATCCGCGTCAATGGTTCCCCCTTGCAATGGGGGGCGGCTTCCGCGGTCCGCTTGGATCCCATATCCGATTTGCCCAGCGCACTTCACGACGCCTTGCCCGGACTCTGTTTCATGCGATGGCGTGGTTCGGCCCAAAACTGGAGCGCGAACAGGTCTTGCTCGGGCGCTTTGTAGATATCGGGACCGAGCTCTTCGCGATCATTGCCACATGCTCCCGCGCGAGTCAGATGAATGAACGGGATGCAGTCGAAGTTGCAGACTATTTCTGTGACCGTTCCCGGCTCCGGATTGCGCAGTTATTTGAGTCGGTCTCGCATAACGCGGACAAAAAAGGATATCGCTTTGCCCAAAACGTCTTAAGCGGGACCTGCAACTGGCTAGAGGACGGGATTCTGCATTAAAAGTGGCAGTTCCATAAGTCGCATAAGTCCTATAAGACCTATTACCCGAACAAAAACTGCAAAGGTGCGCCCAGCCTTGCCCGCCATGCACTCAATTCCGGTTCGGTTCCTTCGGCCTTCAACACTTTGAAGTCGCGGCCTTCCACGAATCCACGGCCCCGGAGCAAGGCGCTGATCGGTTCCTGGTAAAGCTCGGCGTTTGTGTCGGCCCCGAGGGTTCCGTGATCGAAGTAGATTTTGCGATCGGGGCGGAGTCCCGGTTCGGTGCGGACCTGGTCGATGATCCAACAGTTATCAGGCAGATCGGCACTGAGATCGGCGTAATTGGGCGAGAGACAGGCAAACTTCCCAAACGTGTTGGCGTGCCGCATTGCCATGAATAAGGCAAGCGATCCGCCAAGCGAAAATCCGAGGGCCGCAGTATTGCCCGGGTCTTTCAAAACTCGGTCCCGGCAGAAAGTGTAATCGATGAAGGGCTTAACATCGTGGACCAGGAAATCGGCAAATTTCGGGCCATCGCATTGCGGGGAGATTTCGGTTTCGAGCCGATCTTCCCCATGGAAAGCAGCAACGATGATCAACTCGGGAATGAGCTTTGTCCTGGCAAGGCGGCGCACCGCTAAATCCGCCCGGACAGTTTGCTGGCCGGGGGCCGCGGTCGCATCGAGACACTCCTGCCCATTGAGCAGGTAAAGGACAGGATGTTGCGAGTCCCCGCTCTGCATGTATCCGGGCGGCAACCAGACACAGACCCGGCGGCTCTCATGAAGCATGGTGGCATCGAGTTCGCACTCGATCGCCTTGCCATCAACCAGTTCATCGTCCCATGGGGTTGCGTCCCGCCAATGTTCCACCTCCAAATAGAGCGAAAGGTCATGGGCAATCAGGTATTGGCGGTTTGGCAGGGTGGCACCGTCGAGCGCGACTTCTTCACTCTCCCATGAGCCGCCGGTGATCTTGAATTCGATGAGCCCGTAAGGAACATCGATGGCACCAGTGAACCGCCCATCGGATTCGCACTGGAGATCGAGCCCCTTTTCAGGCTGCCAATCCCCAAGGCCGCGGTCTGTCCCGACAACGACCACCTTTTGCCGGCCCGGGTCCGGCGGAATGCTGACGGTAATACTCAGCCTCGGCATGATGAAAGAAGTGTCGCTCGTTCCTGCCGTGAGTAAACCCGGTTTTGTGCTTCTTATCGTCCATCGTCCTCGAAAAGGGCGCCCGCATTGGACCGATCGGTCTGATCCGACCGATCGGTCCGATCTCCGCCGCTTTGCTGCAACGTTGCGCAAAGAATCGTGGCCGAGGACGAGGAGACGAAGAAGCACCCGCGCCAAAGGCGCAGCCAGACATCAGCCCGGGGCAACGCACTGGGGACTCATCAAACACCTCTCTTCAATGTCGTTAACGGTTCCGTGGTTAAAAACTTCAGCATCTGCGGCTCGATTCCATCTCCGGGCTCTTTGCGTTTCGGCCGGTTCGAACCTATAGTCCCCCATGCCAAACGCACTGGTCATTGGGATGGGAGGGGTCGGGTCGGTGATCGGGCAGAAGCTCCACGGATACGACCAGTTCGAGCGGATTCACCTGGCGGATATCGACCCCGCTTTTGCCGGGCATCTCCACGTCAAGACTCCCAATAGCCGCTTTGAAGTCGCCACCCTTAATGCGATGGAGACGGCCAAAATAACCGCTTATCTGCGCCAGCACGAAATCGCGGTGACTCTCAATGCCTGCACATGGCACGCCAACCATTCGGTGCTCGAGGCGTGTGTCCAGGCCGGGTCACATTACATCGATCTCGCGGCCGATATTTATTCCCCCCCTGGCGTCAAGCGGCCCGCCAAGAACAGTTACGATGCCGAGATCGAGAAGTTCGATGCCCGGTTCCGCGAAAAGAATCTGGCCGGCATCCTGTGTATGGGATGCGATCCGGGCGCCGTGAATGTCTTTGCCCGCTGGGCCATTGACCGGCTCGATACTGCGGAAAGTGTTCGGATCCTTGATGCCGATAATGCGGAGGTCCGCGGGTATCGGTTCGCAGTGTTATTCAGCCCGGAAACGCTGTTTGAAGAACTCGGGGCCGTCCCGTATTTCGTCAAACACGGTAAGGTGACCTCAGGCAAACCGCTGGAGACCGAAGTGGAATGGGTCCGGTTTCCGCCGCCACTCGGCCTGATGAAAGCTTATGCCGTTGCCCATGAGGAAGGGGTAAGTCTTGGGTTGTATCCGCCGTTTGTGGCGAAGGGAGTGCAATACTCGGTATTCAAATACACGCTGAGCGACAAGGTGGTCGGGATCGCCAAGTCCCTTGCTTTGTTGGATATCGATACGTGGAAGAAGGTGCGTGTCGATGGGGTGGAAGTCGCCCCGTTGCGGGTCGTGTGCGCCAATCTCCCGAAGCCGGCGGCACTTGGCTCCACTGTGGATGGCTATTCCTGCGTCGGGGCTGAAGTGCGCAGGATGAAGGATGGGAAGCGGGTCGAGTATTTCGTCTATACGATGGATAATCACCACGAGACATTTGAGCGCGACGGCCATTCCCTCACCGTGGTGCAGACAGGGATCCCGCCAGCATTGGCCGCCCGGTTGCTCGTGACCGGCCAGATCAAGGAACGCGGGGTCATGATGCCCGAAGCGCTCCAGCCCGATGCGCTGATGGAAAATTTCTCGCGGGAAGGTCTCAAGATTTTTATCGAGAAACGCGAGGTCGCAGAGGTGTAGATTGCTTTTATGAACTCCAGAGTCGGAAAGCTTTTGATTGGAAACAAGTGGCGGGATGGGTCAGGCATTTTGCCGGTGATCAATCCGTTTACCGGCGAGGAGATAGCCCGCGTGGCCCTCGGGGATGGACGCTTGATCACGGAAGCAATCGGAGTGGCTCACGCCGCGTTTGACACGGTCCGCTCCATACCGGCTCATGCGCGGGCAACGCTCTTGCGGACCGTATCCGATGGTATCGCGAACCGGCGGGATCAGTTCGTGGAGACGATTGTGGCGGAGGTCGGCAAACCGGTGACATTCGCCGAGGCCGAGGTGGACCGGGCGATCCTGACGTT
The DNA here is from genome assembly GCA_043760145.1 of Spartobacteria bacterium. Classification (GTDB taxonomy): domain Bacteria; phylum Verrucomicrobiota; class Verrucomicrobiia; order Chthoniobacterales; family Chthoniobacteraceae; genus CAIURC01. The sequence continues at coordinate 1,166 of JAYUPM010000047.1, read as the reverse complement.
CATCACCGCGAGCGAAGAGGCGCGTCGTCCGCATGGCGAGCTTTTGGCGCTCGATGGGTTGCCTCCTGGCGAAGGTCATTTCGGGTTGGCTCGGCGTTTCCCGATCGGGGTGATTGCCGCGATTACCCCATTCAATTTTCCCTTAAACCTCGTGGCGCACAAGGTGGCGCCTTGCCTGGCAACCGGCAACACGATGGTGGTGAAGCCCGCCAGCAAGACGCCTCTTACCGCATTGCTATTGGCCGAGGTGCTGGTCGAGGCCGGGATGCCCGCGGGACAGATCAATTTTGTGACATGCACCAATGAAGATGCCGCGCCTCTTATTACTGATCCGCGCATTAAGAAGATCACATTTACTGGGAGCCCATCTGTCGGTTGGCAACTCAAGGAACGGTGTGGCCGGAAACGTATCACGCTCGAACTGGGCGGAAACGCCGGCGTGATTCTCCATACCGATGCGGACCTGGATCGCGCAATCCCGGCAGTCGCCACCGGGGCTTTTGGACAGGCAGGTCAATCGTGTATCAGCGTCCAACGGATTCTTGTGCAGGAGAGTCGATACAATGAAGTCCGGGAACGGCTGGTGGCGCAAATCGAGGCGAGTGTGAAAACCGGCGATCCGCGCGACCGATCGACAGTGGTGGGACCTATGATCGATCTATCGGCGCTGGAACGGATCGAATCGCAAATCGCGCAGGCGCTGAATGCAGGGGCGAAGCTGGTTTGCGGCGGGCATCGGCATGGAGCGTGCATGGAGCCGACCATTCTCGAGAACCTCGATCCGCACTGCGATCTCGCCACAAAAGAAGCGTTCGCCCCGGTCGCTTCCCTCCATTCTTATGGCGATTTTGAGGAAGCCCTCACGATGATCAATGCCTCCGAGTTCGGGCTGCAAGCGGGCGTCTACACACAGGATCTGAGCCGCGCGATGCGGGCGTTCGAAGTGCTCGAAGTGGGCGGCGTGTTAATCAATCAAGTGCCCACATGGCGTGTAGAGAGCATGCCTTATGGGGGGATCAAGGAGAGCGGGTTCGGCCGGGAAGGGGTCCGATACGCGATGGAAGAAATGACGGAGCTGAAATCGTTGGTGATCCGGCTGTAGAGGTCGCAGAGGGGAGATAAGGCGGAGGCCGCGGAGGGGAGGGGATTTTAACGCAGAGACGCAG
>JAYUPM010000046.1:0-2135 GCA_043760145.1 Spartobacteria bacterium | reverse complement strand
TTTGTGAAACCGGTTTCGGGCCCTTGGAAAGAATGACGATCCGACTACAGGACACTCCAACAACGGAATTAACGCAGACGCAGAGGCGCAGAGAAGGGAAATACTTTGCAGGTTTCGCCTGTGAGCTTCCCCCCAAAATCTCTGCGTCTCTGCGCCTCTGCGTTAAATTCCCCCTCCGTATTTGAACTCTGCGTTAAAAGAGACTCGGGATCGGAAATGCGCTCGCGCAAGTGGGCGGTCGGGGCGTTGCGGTGAATAACGGCCAGATTCGCCGCATTTGCTGCGGCGAATCCTTGCATCCGGGGCAAACCGTGGCATAATCGCCGCAAACCTTGCGGGGAATCATGCCTTACGTCCATCAATTGCCAGATTGGCCCACCTCGAAATGGAACGATTCCATACTGTCGCCTCTCCTCGCCGATGTGCGGCACCGGCAAGGACGACTGCTCGGCCGAATGGAGGGTCTCGGCTTTCGGTTTCGAGCCGAGGCGACTCTGGCCACTCTTACTGCCGACGTCATCAAATCCAGCGCAATCGAGGGAGAACGATTGGATGCGGAGGAGGTGCGATCGTCCATTGCCCGTCGGCTGGGAATGGACTTGGGGGCAATGAAAGCGGCGGGGCGGGATGTTGAGGGAGTGGTCGAGATGATGCTCGACGCGACGCAAAAATTTGCTGAACCGCTGACCACAGATCGGCTCTTCGCCTGGCACGCCTCCTTATTTCCAACGGGCCGTGCCGGGATGCAGAAGATCACCGTCGGGGCGTGGCGCACTCCGGAGATGGGGGCGATGCAGGTTGTGTCGGGGCCGATTGGCAGGGAGCGGGTCCATTTTCAAGCGCCTACGGCAGACAAACTGGAATGGGAAATGAAGCGATTCCTTGAGTGGTTCTCGCAGGATGCCGGCATTGATCCAGTCCTGAAGTCAGGCGTCGCGCACTATTGGTTTGTGACGATCCATCCTTTTGAGGACGGCAACGGCCGAATCGGGCGGGCGATCATGGACATGGCTCTGGTGCGGGCCGAAGGTGCGCCAGAGCGGTTCTACAGCATGTCCACGCAGATCGAAGCGGAGCGAAAGGAATATTACTTGCGCCTGGAACGCGTTCAGCGCGGCGATACAGACATCACGTCATGGCTGGAATGGTTTTTGGAATGCCTCGGTCGGGCAATCGCAGGAGCCGACGAAGCTTTGTCGACTATTCTGCGAAAGGCGAAGACTTGGGAGCGAATCAATGAGGGGCCAGTGAATGATCGTCAGCGAACAGTCATCAATCGGATGCTGGAGGGATTTGACGGCAAACTCACAACATCGAAATACGCGAAGCTGGCAAAGTGTTCGGCTGATACAGCGCTACGCGACATCAAGACTCTCATGGAGCGTGGCATTCTCGTTCAGGACAAAGGGGGTGGCCGGAATACCAGCTATCACCTCGCTGAACCGCCTTCGCTCCACGCCTAGGGAAAACTTGAACCGGAATTTAACGCAGAGACGCGGAGGCGCAGAGAAGGGGTGAAAACATTTTCTTGCCTATAATCTTCCTTCCTGCGTTCCCCCCAAAAAAAATCCATCATTGAACCCCTGATGGAAGTCTCTCACTGGGTCCGCAGATTGCTCAGATGACCGCAGATGACCGCAGATACTAAGCCCCGGAGGCGGACGTCATCAGGATTCGAGTGTTTTGAACGCCAGCCTTGCCCGATCTTCATCTGAGGTAATCTGCGGTAATCTGCGTAATCTGTGAAAAAATGTGAGGTGTCACTTCCCGGGGTTGCTGGCAAAAACTCGCAATCGACCTCCTGTAAAAACCACCCGCAACCCCTTATGGAATCAAGACTCCCGCCCGTTTTTTCCACCCTGTGGGATGCTAGTGTTTTCAGTTTTCAATTTTCAATCGCCCCAACTCCGCGCAGGCTCATCCCACCCTTTCTTTGCGCTGATGACCGCTGTCCTTACTTCACTCCGAATCCGAAATCTCGCCCTGGTCGAGGAGCTTGTCTGGCAGCTGAGCCCTGGGTTCACAGCGGTGACCGGCGAGACCGGGTCGGGTAAGTCCATCATTGTGGGCGCGCTCAAACTCATCCTGGGGGAGCGTGCCGACAAAACGCTGATCCGGACAGGCGCCGAGAGCTG
>JAYUPM010000045.1:0-5202 GCA_043760145.1 Spartobacteria bacterium | reverse complement strand
GGCCCTCGCCTGGACATTGCGTTACGCCCCAGAGTCCGCCATCCCCCGAATCGTCCCGGAGTTGACGCATCGGACCGCGATGTGCGCCGATGAATATCAACAATCTGCGGTGCAAGCGTGGGTTGTGGCCGCGTTTGCTGAGCGCGACCTGATCCGGGAAGCCGACGCTATTTTAATCGCCGCCCTTAAATTGGCCCGCACCGCGAGCCCATGCCCAAGCCGATCCGAAGCGCTCTTCCTTCTTTTTCAAGCAGCTCATCCCCTCGGGTGCGTTAGATTAAATCCCATCGCCCGGATGATCCGCGATGCATACGTCGCCCGACATCATTGGCGCTCTGCCCGCAACCTGGTCCGTGCCCTTGCCCAGCTGGCCCGATTCGATAAATCCCAGGTAAGTGAGATCCTCGCGACCTGTCACGAGCCGGTGATCAGCGCGAGGGTTGAACGTGAGATTGCCGATCGGATCGCGCGTCCCCGCCCATTCTTTTGGTAAGTCGGCAGGGAACTGAGCATTACCCACATCTGGCCATGCGCAGTTGGGTCCGCCGACTTCCGTATTTGTTTAGCGCCTTCCGGGGTTTGTAGTTCCGCATTTATGCGGCATGGGCACATGCCCACACTTCTTCATTTTTCATTCTGAATATTAACTTCGCCTCCCCGGCCCGGCTGAAGCCGGAACTACAAACCCCGGACGGGAGACCCGCTTTTCCTACCAAACCGCCTTCAGCGTGACTTCGGAGTAGGCATCGTAAGCATCAATCATGACATACCAATCGCCAGCCACCGGGTTGAGTGCCGTAATGGTTTCGCTATTGGAGTAACCATCGGATTTTAAATCATACGCGGACAGCGTGGGGGCGCTGCCGCGCTTGAGATAGATATCGACATCCCCGGTGCCGCCGGTGGTCGTCACAGTGAGTCGGGTGGTGCCGGCTGGGACAGGAATCCTGTAAGTGCGCTGGCTGTAAGTGGCCCCGGAAAGTCCTGTCACACCGACATTATTCTGCAAGACCGGGGTTCCCGTCGCAACGCCCGATCCTGAGACCACGAGGTTGTTCACTCCGGAGACGGCGTTTGAGTTCACTGACAAACTGCCGGAGTAAGGCTGCAGGGCAGTGGGCGAGAATGTCACCGCAACCACTCGCGAAGCGCCGGCTGCAATTGAGCCGGCGAACGCTCCCGAGAACCCGCCCGGATAACTGATGCTGCTGACATCCAGCGAGGCCGTGCCGTCATTGAATATTGTCATGTTACGCGATACGGAACTGTAAAGAACAACATTGCCGAATGCGAGGTCACCAACCAGGCGTATTGCGCTGCTGGCTGGGTTGCGGAGGGTAACTGTGTCGAGCCATCCCGCATCCGCGCCCGTGGAAATCGAACTGTCTTTTTTGTAAGTCCATTGGATCCGATGGGCGCCCGATGGGATAGAAACGCTGCGCAGCGCCCATGCAGTTGTGCCGCTGATGGATTCCTTCACCACGCCGTCGAGCACGTAAGATAGTTTGTCGTAATTGGCTTCGGAATCGACTTTCCACCGGAACTCAAGCGTAACCGGTCCAGTTACGTCGATTTGGATGGAACTGGTTTGGCTGTTGCCAATGTTGCCACTGATCGCGGCATCCACTGAGTCAAAGGTGACAGAGCTTTGAGGAACCCAAAGCGCGTTGCCGGTGCTGGTCACGGCGGTTCCTGTAAGATCAATCGCCTCCGCCAGCGTAATCGCCCTCGCAGCAACGGTTATCGTAAGCCCCAAGCTCCCGGTTCCCTGGCCATTGGTCGCATTCAGGGTAACCGAGGCAGATCCCGCAACGGTGGGAGTCCCGGAAATAAGTCCGCTGGAGGAGGTAATGCTTAAGCCAGAGGGCAACGCGCCTGTCACTGAATAGAAAGTGGGCGAGTTGGTTGCCGTGATTCGATAAGTAAACGCAATGCCGACCTGGCCCGAGGCTTGTCCGGCGCTGGTAATCACAGGAGGTTGAGGAGTGGTGGTGGCCGAGACTGTGCCAGTCAAGCTGTATGCGCCAATGGATCCATACTTTGAGTAACCATCCACCAGCACATCGCCTTTTCCAATGCCCGACACGCGGAGATAATAAGTGCCCGCTGTTAGTGTGCTCGAAATATTTGCCGACAAGCCGGCTGTTGGGTTGGCTGAGATCATCACGGCCCCGCCACTGTTTAATAGCTCCAGCTTAATATCGAGATTGGGCGAAACCATCGCCGGATTCGCAGTGACACTAAGCGGGCCGTTCTGCGCCGTAAACCGGAAGACATCGATATCATTATAGTCGATCAAACCGGGTTGGTTGATTGAGTTGCCGGAGACGGTTAAGGTCGCCCCAGCTGTCGTGGTGCCAACTGCGTCGTCTGCAACGTAACCAAACCCATTGGCCGTCCTGGAGATAAGGAGCAGGTCATCCTGCTTGTTACTGGCGGCGTAATATTCGCCTTTGCTCCATTGCGTCAGTTGCCGGTCATAACTGCCCCCCATGATTGGCGCCCAGCCGGTGACTCCCGTTCCGTGGCCATCATAGTATTCTTCACTGGGTATGGTGCGTCCGTCGTGGTCGAGGCCCATGGTGTGTCCGACCTCATGGGAGGCTGCTTCGGCGATTCCAATCACTTCCTCATTAAACACCCAGCACGGGATCGTTGAGGAGAATGTCGTGCCGGCCTTCGAAAACGAATTGATATAAGCCACTCCGCCCGATCCCGGGGCCGCTGCGTCGTTCGAAGTTATAATACAACGGGTCCGACGATTCGCTGCGACCGCATTGTAACGGTTCGCGTTGGTCGTGATGTCCACGTTGAATGGCGCAAAATCCTCTTTAACCCGATTGAACACCGCCGTCATGTCCGCGACACTCAATCCGGAAGCGGGCGCCACGATGGTCCGGCCGCTGTTCCAAGCCGGATCGCTGACTGTTGCGCCATCAAAATCCAGATAGACGACCGCAGGCGCATTCGGGCGGCTGCTCAACACCGGAGGCGCTGCGTTCACCGCACCGGACCCGGTCCCGGAAGTCGTTGCATTCTTTGGTAGAAGCACAAAACAGCGGACATCCGACAGACGCCGCTCCACCATTAAGACCCGGCCTGTTGGTTCGGTGACCACTTCATATGCGCGGGATTGAGTGGGTAACATAATCACGCCTCCCGAGTCTTTCACACTGCTGGCTAGGGTAAATGAACCCGCGTCCTCCGGCAAATCACCGCCGATCCGCACCCATCCTCCTTCATCGTGCTGCACCAGGTTGACCACTCCAACCACTTCCCCACCCGGGACCGGCAACACAATCGACTCTCCTTCGGCAAGAGCGCCCAGTGTTTCCGGCGAGAATTTCTCGATCTCCATCACAATCCCTTTTTCCGTGCCGTCCCGCACGTCCGGCGCGCGCTTGGGAAGAGGGGTTCCTTCCACCTTGCCTCTCGCGACGTAGAGCCGCTGACCCGGTTCCGCACTTTTCCTGGGCTTCGATTCAGGAGCGGCGGGAGCGGTCACCGGGTCTGCTGGGGATTGCGAAGCCGGGGGCGCTTCAATGGCGGGACCGGAAGGAGTGGGTTGCGGGGCGAGAGATTGAGAAGGCTGGACCACAAACCAGCTGCTGGCGACGATGATCAATAAAACGATTGCGAGACCTGCGAGGAGCCGGCCCGTCCGGCTAAGATGAGGATGCATATGACTTAGGATTCCGATTTGACGTTTGATCGCGAGAAACCTTCAGGCAATCCCGCGCTTATTTTTCTTTGAGAACCTCTTAAGCATAAGCTTTGCCACGCAACGCAGAGTCGCGTCGGAATGTTAACGCAAACGCTGAGGCGCGTAGACGCAGAGATTGGGAATGTCTGCGGGATCGGCATGCTACGAGCGGTGCCATGGCATGGCGGAGCGATGGGCGATTGAACATGTTAACCTTGAAAAATGAGCATCGCATGATCCAAATACGAGAATGAATGGCCTCCGGCGCCCGGCGCTCCTTGCTTTTCTCCTTACTGCTCATTTCTGGGCGTCGTTTTCGAGTTTATCCGCGCTCTCGTCGATCTGGGCCATAACGCGTTCCGGTGCAGTGTGTTGTTCCAGCACTGACACAGCAGGATCGTTGCTGCTTTGGATCCCGAGCTGCGCAGCGATCTTGTTGAGAAGCTGAAGCATCTTTGTGTTTTCCTGTTCAGCCAGAAGATTAATCTGAAGATCAAGGTGGCTGCGCCGCTCGTTGATGCGGGCTTCACGATTCTCAGAAATTAAGATGAACGTGGAGAGGAAGATTGCTTCCAGGGAAACGGCCAGGGTCAGGAAGCTGAACGGAAACTTGTCGAACGGTGTGATTGGCAGAACCGTGTTGGCGAGAATCCATCCCGTGAAGAACACGACATGAACCCAGACGAATACAATGGATCCGCAAAACCTCGAAATGGAGCCCGCGACACGATCCGCTGAGGATTGCTGGCTTTGGGCGGTGCGCTCCAGTTCTGCGATGGTCTCAATGTTCCTGGCGGTAACTTGCTCGACCGTCTGTGGGGCGGTGCCGGAAGCCGGAGGTCGGACGTCGGAGGCCGGATGTCGGGCGGGCATGCAACCAGAGGATATGAAAAGTGGTGTCGCGCTGGCGCTTGCCAGCGCACTCCAAATGTCAGAGTTCTTCGATTTCCTTGCGGATCTGTTCCTTGGTCTTGCCCAAGCGCCGCTGAAGTCGGCCGAGCAATTCTTCCTCTTTGCCTTCAGCAAACATGAGGTCGTCATCAGTCAAGTCGGCATATTTCTGCTTCAAGCTGCCTTTTACTTCGTTCCAGGAACCTTTAAGAGTGAGTTTAGTCATAGCATGTTTCAATCGGGGCGAGCGGGTAGTTTGGTTGCCACCCAATCGCGTTTATCCCCAAGATTTAAGAACATCTACGAGGAGGGGGAAATGGATCCCGGGGCAACTATTCGGAAATTCCGGATAGTTCAAATGGAGGGTGCCAGATGTAACAAAGAACGGGAGTTGGCTTGCCATTCCCGCAATCCCTTCCGAAAGCGGCAGAGGACTGGCGCACTACAAAACGCTCACACGAATAAATAGGGCGTCTCCTTCCGATAGGTTTTGTAGTGCGGGCAAGAAGGGCGGCTGGAAGCCGCCCCTCTAGGGCTTACGCATCTAAATCCTCCGTGAATGAGGAATGATAATATAAAAATGTACTTTTTTATACACTTGTGAAAGA
>JAYUPM010000044.1:0-2139 GCA_043760145.1 Spartobacteria bacterium | reverse complement strand
CTTCGGCTCCCGAATACCACCCTTTTTTGCCAATCGTGACGCCGAGATAATGATGGGCCCGGGGATCCTTCGGTTCAAGCAACACGGCCTGCGCAAGGGCCGCAAGCGCGGCATCCAGATGATTAAGCTCATACTCAACCAATCCTAGGATCAGCCACGCCAAACCCGTATCCGGCTCACTTCGGACGACCTTGCTCATCAGCTTCTTTGCCTCCGGGTAACGCTTGAGCCGATATTCCATCAGTCCAAGGTTGATCATCGTTGACGGGTTGCCGGGCGCGAGCTCAAGGACCTTTTGAAAATCACGCCGCGCCGCCAGGTAGTCTCCCTTATTAAAAGCCGCCACGCCACGGGCCGCCAATTTTTGCGCCTCCTCGGAGACCGCCTTTTTTCCCGGGACCTGGACGGGGGCAATCGCTGCGTTTTCCGCGGCGATCGCGTTTCCGCCGGCGAAGAGCAGCACAAGGAGCCAGTGTTTCATTTTTGAAGTCCAAGTTCCCGGGCCCGCTCAGTGGCAGCGCGCACGGCACTTACGAAAGCGAACCGCGCTCCGTTGGCCTCGAGCGCTTCGAGTCCGGCAATGGTGGTGCCGCCGGGACTGGCAACCATATCGCGCAAGACCGATGGATGCTGGCCAGTGTGCAGGACCATTTCCGCGGAGCCGGCAACCGTCTGGGCGGCAAGCTTCAGCGCGAGTTCGCGAGGCAGGCCCATCAGGACAGCGCCATCGGCAAGAGCCTCGATCACCAGATAGACAAAGGCAGGACCGCTTCCACTGAGTCCCGTGACCACATCGAGCAACTCTTCTTTTACTTGAAAAACCGTCCCGACGGCTCCGAAGATTTTTTCCGTGGTCGCGCCATCGGCGGGAGTGGCGTTGCGCCCGAGCGCGTAACCGGCCGCCCCTTTGTGAACAAGGGCCGGGGTATTGGGCATCACCCGGACGACGCGTGCCCCCGGAGTTGCGGCCTCCTCAAGAGCAGCCAGCGGCAAACCGGCCACGATTGAAATAACGAGTTTGCCGTTCAGGTCCAGGCCTCGGAGGGCGGCAAGCGCATCGGCAGGTTTCACGCACAAGAGAATCACCTCGGCAACTTCAGCCACGGCGGCGTTGCTGCCGAGGGCCCGCGTCCCGGTCGCGTGCGCCAGATCCGTTGCAGCCGATGGATGGCAATCGGTGAGGAAAATGTTTTCGCCCGCGAGCGCTTTTGATTGGACAACCCCGTGGACCAAAGCCGACGCCATTTTTCCTGAACCGATAAAGCCGAAATTCATGGGCGACATTGATACCCACGAGATTGGCGGAGTCAACTCGCAAAGGAGGGAGGTCGGAGGTCAGAGGTCCGCCCTCTGACCTCACGCCCCTTCTCCTTGGAAACCAAGAAAGAGGCGGTTAGCCTGGGCGCAAGTTTGTAGTCCCGGCTTCAGCCGGTCCGGGGAGGCGAAGTCAATAGTCAGAATGAAGAAGTGTGGGCGGGCGCCCTTGCCGCATAAATGCGGAACTACAAACCTCGGAAGCACGCTAAACAGATACGGACGCCGCTGCCACGACGCCCCGTGCTGACTAAAGCGAGGACGGCTGGAAGCCGACCCTCCGGTTCCTAATGTTACGGACGTGTTAAATCATGCGACGGACGCGGAAAGCGCTTTGACTCGGGGCGTATAGCGGCAGATGCATACTCTCCCCATGACCAAGCGCTTTCGGACGGGATGGATTTCTGACATTCACCTGGGGACCCGCGGCAGTCATGCCGAGGCCCTCCTGCACTTCCTCCAACTCTATGAGTTCGAGACCCTTTACGTGGTCGGCGACCTGATTGATGTGTGGCAATTGCGCCGCAGCATTTACTGGCCGCAATCCCACAACGACGTCATCCAGAAGCTCTTGCGCAAAGCCCGCAAAGGGACCCGGTTGATTTATATTCCCGGCAACCACGATGAGTTTGTTTCCGGGTTTTTAGGAAATTACGGTTTCATCACCGTGATGGATCGCGACATCCATGTCACTGCGGATGGGCGCCGGTTGCTGGTGATTCATGGGCATGAACTGGATACCGTTGTGCAGAATATCAAATGGCTCGCTCACTTCGGCGATGCTGGTTACCAGTTGCTGCTCCGACTCAATCGCCCAGTGAACTG
>JAYUPM010000043.1:0-2141 GCA_043760145.1 Spartobacteria bacterium | reverse complement strand
GCAAAGGTCAGCCGGGTCATTGTGAAATCGAGGAACTCCGCAGTCGGCTTGCCGGGGCGGACGCCGGGAATATAACCGCCGTATTTCTTGAGATCCTCAGCGATCTGCTGGGGCTGGAATTGAGTTGCGACCCAGAAGTAACTGAAGAAGAAAATCATCACGCCATAAAGTGCGTAATGGACAGGCCCAGCGGTCAATGCAGCGGCAACCTTTTGGGCGGTCGGCGAATTATGGAACATCATGTTCACGATCGTCGATGGGAAGACGAGCAAAGCCTGGGCGAAGATGATCGGCATGACGCCGGCGTAGTTCACTTTTAAGGGCATGTATTGTGTCTGTCCCCCGTAAATCTTCCGGCCCACGACCCGTTTGGCATACTGCACACTGATCTTACGCTGGGCCTGGGTAACACAGATGACTGCGGCAATGACCAGGATCAGGAACGCGATCATCAAAACAAGCACCATCGGGCTTACCTGGCTGGCCGGGGCCCCGGCGCTCGGAACAAACGTCCGCCACGCTTGAATCAATGCCGCTGGCAACTGCGCAACGATCCCAACAGAAATGATCAACGACATCCCATTGCCAATCCCACGGTCCGTTATCTGATCACCAAGCCACATCAAAAGCATGGTCCCCGCCGTCAATGTCAGGACCGTCATGATCCGGAATGGAATCCCGGGATCTCCAACCAATGGGATGCCCAACGTGTTGATGGTATCCATGATCCCCGACAGGAACGGATTGGACGCCGGATTCTCAAAGGAAACCGCCAGCAGATATCCCTGGAATATGCAAAGCGCGATGGTTGCATAGCGCGTGTATTGCATGACCTTCTGGCGTCCCCCGTCTTCCTTTGAAAGCTTGCTCAGTTGAGGAACCACTGCCGTCAACAACTGCATCATGATCGATGCGCTGATATACGGCATGACCCCCAATGAAAATATCGCGCAATTCTCAAGCGCCCCGCCACTGAAGATATTGAAGAGGGCCGCAACACTGCCGCCGTCCTGGTTGTGGACCTGGGTCAGGAACCAATGCTGGAGGACAGACGCATTCACCCCAGGACACGTGATCGCTGCCCCGATTCGCACCACCACCACCAGGACAAGCGTGAAGAGAACCCGATTCCGCAGTTCCGGAATCTTGAAAGTATTAGTAAAGGCGGAGATCATTATTTGCCAGGTAAGACGAGCTTGCGGTTGCCACTGGATGGGCAGGCATCTCCGGCGACCGTATCCTTTTTATTTCAAGGTGACGCTGCCGCCGGCCTTCTCGATTTTCGCCTTGGCGCTTGCGCTCACATGCTTGGCAGTGATCGACAGCGCCTTGGATAACTCGCCGACTCCGAGAACCTTGAGTCCATCCACGTTCCCGCGAATGATACCCTTGGAGCGGAGCAGCGCCTCGTCAATCACACTGCCGGCCTCGAACTGCGCGAGATCCCGCAGATTAACGATCGCGAAACGAATCTTGAATTGGGCATTGTTAAATCCGCGCTTCGGGACACGCCGGATCAACGGCATCTGTCCGCCCTCAAATCCGAGCCGGATACTGCCACCGGAACGCGCTTTCTGCCCCTTGTGTCCCTTGCCACTGGTCTTGCCGTGGCCGCTGCTTTCACCGCAACCGAGGCGTTTGGCCCGGTGCTTGGATCCTGGACGGGGCTGGAGATTCGAGAGATTCATAAATTAGCTGGCAACAGGTGCCGGGGCAGGCTTGTGCATCGCAATGCCCCGAAGTTTGAAAATTTGTTCCTTGAGACGAAGTTGGCTCAATGCCGCAATCGTCGCTTTGACAACATTGGCATGATTGCTGGAACCCAGTGACTTTGCGAGAACGTCCTTGATCCCGACTGCTTCGACGACAGCGCGCACACCACCACCGGCGATGACTCCGGTTCCGGGAGAAGCAGGGCGCAACAGGACGCGACCGCCTCCATGCTCACCGATCACTTCATGCGGGATCGTGTTGTCCAGCACGGAAATCTTCACCAATGATTTCTTTGCCGCTTCCGATGCCTTGCGAATGGCCTCTGCCACTTCGTTTGCCTTCCCAAACCCGCAACCAACACGACCCAGTTTGTCTCCGGCCACAATCAATGCGCTAAAGCTAAAGCGGCGCCCGCCTTTAACCACTTT
>JAYUPM010000042.1:0-2143 GCA_043760145.1 Spartobacteria bacterium | reverse complement strand
CCAGGTCGTATGCCGTCGTTTCGCCGACCTCCGGAATGGCCAACGCATGGAGCCAGCGCGAGAGCGGCAATGTCTTTGCGCGGCCGACAGCTTCGATGACTTTGGCGGCATTTTTTTGGCCAAAGATCCGTGGCTCTTCGGTGGTGCCAAGGTTGAGCGCCCCCAACGCTTCGAGTTCCAATCCGAACACGTCCAGCGGTTCATCCACCATCCCGGTCTCAACCAGTTTATCCGCCACGATCCCGCCCACTCCGTCGATGTCCAATGCGCCGCGCTTCGCCAGATACTCAAGACGCCGGGTTTTTTGTGCGGGACAACTCACGTTCTCGCAGGCCCAAACCGCAAACTGCGGATCGCGCCGGACAGCTCCGCCGCACGCGGGACATTGCGCCCCAATATGCGCGAGAAAATCAAAGGGCACTGAGTGAGCCGGACGCCGCTCGAGGACCACGGCGACAACGGCCGGAATCACTTCACCGGCTTTCTCGATGATCACGGTATCACCGACCCGGATATCTTTGCGGCGGATCTCGTCTTCGTTGTGAAGCGTGGCCCGGCTGATCGTGCTGCCGCTGACAAAAACGGGCTCGAGTTCCGCCACCGGCGTGAGGACACCGGTGCGCCCAACCTGGATCGTGATTTCACGCAACACGGTCTGGGCTTGCTCAGGCGCGTATTTGTAAGCGCGCGCCCATTTCGGCGCCCGCGACGTGTAACCCACACTCTCGCGGAGTGCCCGGTCATTGAGTTTGATTACCGCCCCATCGGTCTCGAATTGGAATGTGTGCCGGATCGCGTCCAACTCAGAAATGGCGTGGGCGAGTTCGTCCACGGAGTTGCAATGCCAGGTGTGGGTGTGGGTCGGAAACCCGAGGAGCCGCAGCCAGGCGATCAACGCATCCTGGGTTGGAGGCACATCGGCATCATCACTCACTTCGCCCAAACCGTAAACGACCAGAGCCAGTGGACGCTTGGCCACCATCCGCGAATCAAGTTGTTTGAGCGACCCGGCAGTGGCGTTGCGCGGATTCACAAAAGGCGATTCCCCCGCCTTTTCCTGTTCGGTCTTGAGCCGCTCAAAAGCAGCGGTTGGCATGTAAACTTCACCCCGCACTTCAAGCCGTCCCGGGGCCTGGGTCAGACGCAACGGCAGGTTCCGGATTGTGCGCAGGTTGGTCGTGATATCATCGCCCGTTTCGCCATCGCCGCGCGTGGCACCGAGCGCAAACAGACCATCCTCAAAGCGCAGGCTCACCGCGACCCCATCCACCTTCGGCTCCACCAGCCACGCCAGCGATTCGGAGGGAAGCGCTTCGTTGCGGCGCAACACGTTCTCCACGCTCACCACGAATTTGCGCACACCTTCAACGCCCTCTTTTTTGGCGAATAAATTGTCGAGGCTCAGCATCGGCACGCCATGGCGGACCTGCTGGAATCCGGTCAACGGCTTGCCACCAACGCGCTGGGTGGGGGAATCGGGCGACGCGAATTCCGGGTGCGCCTCTTCCAATTCCGCGAGGTCCCGAAACAAGGAATCGTATGCCGCATCGGAGATGGTCGGCACCGCTTCCTCGTAATATCGGCGGTTATGCTCCTCAATTTCGTTTCGGAGCCGGGCGATTTTTGCGCTGGGATCGGACATATAAAAAACGGGTAATTGTTACTGCCACAACTGCGCCGAGGGTATCGGCCACCCAATCGGCCACATCGGCGCCGCTGCGTTTGGGAGTATAGAGCTGATGCCATTCATCAAGCGCGCCGAAAATGGAAACCGCGAGTGATGCAAATATCGCGATCCGGCTCCAGGACCATTTGGTGCTGATCCGGAGGGCAAACGCCACCAATGCCGCGCCGACAGCGAAGGCAATGAAATGGGCCGCCTTGTCCCAGAGCTCAAAGACGTTAAGCTGATTTACCTGCGGACCCGAAAGGGACGACAGGAAAACAATGAGCACTGCCCAGAGCACAACGGCGATCCACGATCCAAAATGGAGAAGAGATGAGCGGTTCAATCCAGGTCAGTTGAGATGGCAGCCAGTTTTCACCATACTGCAATGATGCAAAGCCCAAAGCGTGTTCTAGGAATCGAAGGTGGCGGGACAAAAACCGAATGGGTCCTGCTTACACCGGGAACTGGCACGCC
>JAYUPM010000041.1:0-5229 GCA_043760145.1 Spartobacteria bacterium | reverse complement strand
GTAAGCGCTCTGGCGCCCAAAGACTCCATCAGGACCTGCATAATGAAAGTTCCACCAGAACTGTTCGCCCACCGCCCGCACGCGCAATGCCTGGCTCTTATCCGGAAAGGATTCCTCGGTGACCCGCTTGGCCCAAAGTGGAAGGCCGAACCCGAAAAGGAGGACCGCTTCGACAATAACCACAGTCACTTCAAGATGGGTGGCAACCTTGCTTTTGACCCCGTGATAGTTGGCCTTCGGATTCCTGGATTTATGGAAGCGGATAATCGTGAATATGAAAAACGCGAACCACCCGACAAACAAAATGAGCATGAACCAATGGCAAAACTCCAGCGTGTGATCGATTAGATAGCCGTGTTCTGAAGCGTCGGGGATGATCCCCATCCATTTATTGATCATGTTAGTGAGTTTTTAACTTCGCTCTTTTTCCAAAGGTGAAACGCAAATGCCCCGAGCAGAGCCAGCATCCCGCCAATGCATCCCAGCATCACGAAAATAGCCGCGTTCATTGCCCCAGCTTGTTTCGTGTTCGGGTCGCCCATGCAGACGGTACATGCCGATGCCGCCACCGGAAGATTGACCAGGACGCTGGCAACGGCCGCGCTAAGCAAATGAAAGATTCCCTTGGGCATTAAATAATAATGTTTCGGGATTTGATCACAAACCAGATCCCGTAAATGATAAGGCCGACAGCAACGAGGGCCGAGCCAGCCCCGAAAATGACGCTGACACCATTGATAAAAGCCCATGCAGAGCAACCCGCCGCCATCACGATCGCGAGGATGATAAAGATGATGTGGAAGGCCCGGAGCGACATTTCTTAATGCTTGTTTGTCTCAGTCTGGAAGATCGGGTCCACCCACGAAAAATAAGTGAGCAGGAAAAGGCCAGCCACGAAAAATGCCGTGAAAAACAGGAAGCGCCATATCGTCGCCTTTTCGCCCTTGAGATGCATGAAAATGGCGCCCACCAAGCCCACCTTGAAAGTGGCCAGCAACATGCCGATGACCATGTTACTCTCGCGGGAACCGAAATCGATGTAGCTCAGGGCAACCGTAACCCCGGTCAAAAAGATGAGGACGCCGCCTATCCCCCAATAGAGCTTGAGATGCATGTCATGGCCTGCATGGCTTTGGTCGTGCCCGTGCGCAGCCGGCTCGGATACAGCGTGGGTGCTCGTGGTGGCAGTAATCTGCCCGTGTGGATCACTCATGTTCGTTCAAGTTACAGTAGATAAAAGAGAGGAAAAACGAAGATCCATACCAGATCAACGAAGTGCCAGAATAAGCCGACACATTCCACTCGGTTGGTAAAATGCTCCGGGTTCTTATGATACAATTTCACGCCGGGCCCGAGGAGAAAGATAAAGACAATCACCCCACCCAGGACATGCAACCCATGGAGGCCTGTAATGGTGAAATAGACCGCGAAATACGGGCTGTGCCGCGGGACAAACATGCTCGGGTTGGCATTGGCAATGTCCTCCTGCTTTACCACGGCAGTCAGCATCGTCTGCTTCTTCGGTAGAAAGCTTGGCGCAAGGTTACTCGGATCCTCCGGAAAACCATTGGCAGGGTCGAGCTGGATGACGTAATCGGTCGGATCGTCTGTCCGGACTATCGGCTCCTCATGATGGTCCCCGGCGTGATGCTCGCCGCCGCCCTTCTCATGGAGGAGATGTTCAAAATGCTTCGCGTTTGCCACTGCCACCGCCTCATATTTGGATCCCTTTGGGGCATCCAAAAGATGTCCGCTGATCTCAATTCGCGGATCCTGCTTCTCCCTCTTCAAGTATTCGTTCCCCAGATACTTCTCATACTTCTCGAGTGAATCTTTACGGATGAATACGCCGAAATGCGTGAATTTCTGCGGGTATTCGTAGGCAAGTTTAACCGCCAGGAAGACGATCCCGCAAATGATCGTGATCAGCATGTAGAGCTTATACTGGGCAAGATTCCGCATCTTCAGCGCCGCCCATGCCATCACCACCGTCACCGAGGATAAAATCAGAACAATGGTATTGAATGTGCCAACCGGGACATTGAGCAGCCCGTGCGGCCAATACCCGGGTTCTGCCCCAAGGCGGAGAAAGACATACCCGCTAAAGAGCCCGCCAAAAAGCATCACTTCAGATGCCAGGAAAAGCCAGATCCCGAGCTTGGCGTTGTAAAGTCCCGTGTCCGGACGCGGTTTAACTTCGTAAGGAATTTGCATGATCGTCTATCCTCTAGTGTGCAGCGGGTGACTCAGGCTGAACTGTGGGTGTCTTTTTGGTCGGCTCCTGTGTCTGCGGGGAGAAATCAGCGTCAGCCCCGGGAACGCTGTATTCATAAGGCCCGCGGTAAACGGTGAGTTCCTTGTCAAAATTGCCGTGTGGGGGCGGAGACGGGGCATCCCATTCCATGGTGGTCGCATCCCATGGGTTGCGGCCGACTTTTGTCCCATAGCGCATGCTCCAGAAGAAATTGAAGATAAAAGGAAGCTGAAACACACCGAGCAGGAATGCGGAATAGCTCATGAACTTGTTCCAGTGAAGAACAGGCCCGGCGAGTTGATAAGTTAACTCGGTCAGGGAGGCGCCGCCGCCATCATACCAGCGACGATGGACGCCAGCCATTCCCTGAAGGAACATCGGGAAGAAAAGGCCATTGACGAAGATCAGCGATCCCCAGAAATGGACTCGTCCCCAAAAGTCGTTCATCATTCTCCCGGTCGCCTTCGGGAACCAGTAGTAGATCCCCGCGAAGATCGCGAAGATGGTCCCGGGCGCCACGATATAATGGAAGTGTCCGATGATGTAATAAGTGTCGTGGAGATAGAGATCCACCGCGTTGAATGCGAGCGGGATCCCGGTGAGGCCGCCAATCCCGAACATTGGGATGAAAGCGGTGGCGAACATCATGGGCATCGTGAATCGGATCGAGCCGCCCCAGAGCGATAACATCAGGGCGGTAATCAGGATCACGGATGGGATCGAAATCAGAATTGTCGTGGTTTGGAAGAAAGCGGCAACCTTCGCACCCATCCCGGTCATATACATGTGGTGGGCCCAGACGATGAATGAGAGGAAGGCGAGGACGAAGATCGCCCCGACCATCGCCTTGTATCCGTAAAGCGGCTTGCGGGTGTTATTGGCAACAACCTCCGCGATCATCCCAATTCCGGGCAGAATCAAAACATACACTTCAGGGTGGGCAAGGAACCAGAAGAGATGCTGCCAGAGAAGCGGACTGCCGCCCCCGGTCCAATCGGTGAGCTGCTGGTTGACCACCAAGCCCGTCGGCATGAAGAAGCTGGTGCCGAATACCCGGTCCATGAACTGGAAAATGGCGGCTGCTTCAAGCGGAGGAAAGGCGAGCAAAAGGAGGAACGCGGTAATGAACTGCGCCCAGACAAAGAAAGGGAGACGCATCCACGTCATTCCCGGGGCGCGCAACTGAATGATAGTCGCGATGAAATTCACGGCCCCGAGGAGCGAAGCAGTAATGTTGAAAATCATCCCCGTCAGCCAAAGGGTCTGGCCGTTAAAGAAGGGGTGATGGGCGCCGCCCGAATCGGCGATCCCCGCCAGCGGCGGATAAGAAGTCCACCCGGACTTTGCCGCCCCGCCGACAACCATGAAACTCACGAGCATGAAGATGCAGCTGATGAAAAAGAACCAGTAGCTGGCCATGTTGATCCGCGGAAAGGTCATGTCCGGCGCCCCGATCTGGAGCGGGACCACAAAGTTCCCAAAGGCGGCAAAGGCAATCGGGACGATCCCGAAGAACACCATGATTGTTCCGTGCATCGCCCCGAACTCATTGTAACCGTCGGCAGACATCACGCCATTAGGGAAATGGTCGCGGATGATTGGAATCAGTGAAAAGATTTTGCCGATCACCGGCATCGCGGTCCCTGGATGGGCCAGCTGCCAGCGCATCACAAGCATCAGGGCGAATCCGAATAACAGGAAGAGGAGGCCGGTGATCCCATATTGGATCCCGATCACTTTGTGGTCGGTGGAGAAGACATACTTCCGCCAAAAACCAAGTTCGTGATGATCGTCGTGGTGATGTTCGTCGTGATGCGCGTGGGTCGCGTCATCGTGTGCGTGTGATGCCATACGTCAGTGAGTTAGTGCCGGGAAGAGCGGGGCCATAGGATGCACCCAACCAAGGTTATTTGCAAAATTCCGCATCAGATTATTTGGCCAGCGCAGGTGCGCCATCCTCTTTCCATGCCTTCAGTTCGGGTTCGGTCCATGGATCTTTACGATCAAGGAACTTTTTTCGGGCGGCTGCAACGGTCTCCGCAGTGACCGCAGGCGCGCTATTGCCGAAATTGGCCCGGACATAGGTCATCACGGCGGCGATTTTGTCGTCGGTGAGCACCGTCTCCAGGCCCGGCATGAGGAGGTTGTAAGGCTTGCCTTCAATCGTCATTGGACCCGCGTTCCCTTTCAGGATCATCGAAGCAAAACGTTCCGCGGAACCGCCCACGTATTCCGACTTCGTCAGGGGCGGAAACAGCGGCGGCAATCCCAGGCCTGTCGGCTGATGGCAGGCGACACAGATGGTCATATAGACCCCCTTCCCTGCGGTCATCTGATCGGCGGCCTCCTGCGCCATTGAGGTCCCAGCGATGCCGAAGAAAGTTACAGCGGCTATTA
Source organism: Spartobacteria bacterium (assembly GCA_043760145.1). GTDB lineage: Bacteria > Verrucomicrobiota > Verrucomicrobiia > Chthoniobacterales > Chthoniobacteraceae > CAIURC01. The sequence continues at coordinate 578 of JAYUPM010000041.1, read as the reverse complement.
TAGCTCTATTCATAAAAGAGTTAAGGCACAGAGGGTGGAGTGACTGGGGCTGCGGGAGCCGGGGCGCCCGATTCGAATGCTTTGAGTTCGGCCTCAGTCCATGAGGTCTTGCGATCGGCGAATTCCTTGCGCGCGGCCGCCACAACCTCGGGCGCAACGGGCGGCGAACTATTGCCAAAAGAGGAACGCACAAAGGAGAGGACAGCGGCGATCTTCGTGTCCGTCAGCATCATTTCCTGGGCCGGCATCACCCCGTTATAAAGTTTCCCGTCCACAGTCATTGGACCCATTACCCCTTTAAGAATCATCGCCGCAAACCGCTTTGGATCTCCGACCACATACTCCGTCTTGATCAATGACGGGAATACCGGCGGCAATCCCGTCCCGGTCGGCATATGACACGCAGCACAGATGGTCATGTATTGCTGTTTGCCCATTGCCAAAAACGCGGGATCCGCAACCCCGGCCGCTGTAACCCCAGGCGCAGCTTTGGCGGCCCCCGGTGCAGTTGGGGCAGTTGGGGCAGTTGGGGCAGTTGACGCCGCTGGTTCCGTCGCAACACCTTCAACATTGGCGTC
>JAYUPM010000040.1:0-5230 GCA_043760145.1 Spartobacteria bacterium | reverse complement strand
CCGCCGTGACGGCGAGGACGAACAGGAACCATGGTGTGTGCGATCGATCGATCCGCATGATTCAGGGATTAAGAATCGGGAAGCTGGAGTTCATTAGTGCGTGGTGCGATCCGTTGGGCGTGAGAGCCATTGGAACCGGCGTTTTTCGAGTGAACCGGCTGTGCCGATTTGCATGGCCAAAAACTTGGTCGGTTCGACCCGTTTCGCTGCGTTGTGCGGGCAGGCATAAACACAACTCGGGGTCACCAACTGCGTGCAAAGATCGCACGTCGTGGCTTTCTGGATCGTCACTTTTTTGCGCTCCATCTTCTTCGGAGCCGCTGGTGGCTTGGCCGCAGCGGGGGTGGCCGCCTTTGCTGCAATCGGTTTATCACCCGGAGCCGCCTCTTCAACAGTCGGCTTTACTGCAACAGAGGCCGCGGATTTGGAGGGCACCGGCTTCTCCGGCGCTACTGCTTCGGCAGTGGACTTGGCCGGGATGGAAGCATCGGGAACAGGTTCAGCCGCAGGGGAAAGCGGCGGGACGCCGCTGCCACGAGTTGCGGGATCAGCAGCCGTTACAGGAACCGGGGCGGGCTTTGCCGGCGCAGCCTTGGGGGCAACGACCGCATTACTCCCAGAAGTCCCTTTAACGGCCGCCACCTTTTTCTCGGTCACCGGCATCTCCTTTGTGACCTCCAACGAATGCATGTTGATATTCCCGTAAGGACAGAGCTCCGCGCATTTCGAACAGCCGATGCACCAATCCTCGATGATGATCTCGAGTGATTCCTTGCGCCGGATCGAGCCGACCGGGCATTGGGTCATGCAGAGCGGATCCCGGCACGATCGGCAGGCTGTTGCGACAAGGAACCGGTCGTATCGCAGCCCATCGCGAATGAGGCGGGTGACGCCGTCATGGGCATCGGCGCAGGCATTGACGCAGGCATCGCACCGGGTGCAATTATCGAGATCGATCAGGAGAAGATTCTGCGCCTCGAACAATCCTTGATTGAGAAACTCGTCGAGTTGCAAACCTGCGGGCAGTTTCCGTTCCTTCACCTCGGCCATGCGCGCCGTGGAAATCTGGTCGAGTGTTTCCCGCACCACGGGAAATTTTTCGAGCATGATCTCGAAATCCGCTTTCCCGATTTTCACCAGGTCTACCGCGTCGAGAGCCGAACAACTCGCGTTGCGGGCCTGGTCGCGCATGAGACCGATCTCGCCGAAGAACTCGCCGCGCTTGAGATAAGTGCGAACCATTTCGCCTCCCGGCATCGATTGCGCCACGCGCACCAGGCCGCTGCGAATCAGGTAAAAGGCATCAGCCGGATCGCCCTGTTTGCAGATCACCTCTCCTTTGTTGCAGGAAATCAGTTCCGCCTTTTCCTTCAGGTAATCGAAGAACGCCAGGTCAATCGTGGCGAAAAGCGGGACACTGCGAAGGTGAGTAACCAGCGAGCGTTCGCGGTATTTGTCATCCATCAACTTGCGGAAGGAAGTTCCCTTGAAAGTGGCCGCCTTCACCTTGGTATTGGCCTTGGTGGCGGCATCGACGTCCCGGGTCCCCAAAAGCATGTCGAGGATGACCCTCAGCATCTCCACCATCACGCAGTCTTCCGTGGCCCGGACCGTCGCCGACCGCGGCTGAAACGTGCGGCACGTCATTTCCCCAAAAAGATCGCCGGGTCCAAGCCATGCCAGCGGGACGTTGCGGGGCAAGTCAATGGAAGCGTCGATGGGAATGAAACCCTGGTTCACGGTCTTGCGATGATCCTCCGCATCGCTCGCCAGAACGCTTTTCATCTTCGTGAGGAAACTGAAGAACCCGCCCCCCGGCCGCGTATTCACATGGGCCAGCGGATTATTGATGTAAATATCGACGTGTCCCGAGACGATGAAGAACGCGGTGGAACCGAACTCCCCTTCCTCGCAAACGATATCTCCCTCGCGAAACCGCCGGCGCACTGCGGCCCCGACGGCATACTGTTTGAGCAGAGTCGCGGGAACCTCCTTGAGCGCCGGCAGGCATTCAACAAGCTCTTCGGCACTGAGTGGTTCACCGGATGTCAGTTTTTCTGGAACTTTCTCCATTTGGGATCGCGGAATCTTTACGGGCAGAATCAAGGATCGCCAAGCCGGAACATGGGGCAACCAACATTCCCCGGGAGAATAGCCTTTTGTAACGCTATCTACGCGGGTAAGATCATAAACATGAGAACGCTTGAGGAAATTGAATCCGCCGTTACAGCCCTGTCGGGCCATGAGAAGGCGGAGTTGCTCCTTTTTGTCGCCGGACAATTGCGAGCTGAAGGGGCGCCAATGCCGGAGCCCCGACTTTTCTCACGGGAGCAGATTGATGCATGGGTAAACGAAGATGAAGAGGATATGCGGAAATTCCGGTCCGGCGAGTGAGGCTTTTCCTCGATACCAGCGTGGTGCTTGCCGCATGCGGGAGTCGGCAAGGAGCTTCACGCGCCATCTTCGATCTCGCGGGAGCCCAAGGCTGGCGCCTATTGGCAAGTAATTACGTTATTCGCGAGGCGCAGAAGAATGTCCAAGTTCGGCTGTCGACCACCGCGAACATCGAATGGCAAAGCCTCCGATCTGCGCTGACTGTGGTTGCCGACGAGTTAACCCACCCCTGGCCAGTCGTCTTTCCCGCGACGAAAGACAGGCCGGTGCTTTTCACTGCCGCGGCCGTGGCTGACGTTCTGCTTACCCTCGATCGCGCGGACTTCGGCAGCGTGATGACAGCAGGGTTTTACGGTCTACGGGTGATCAAACCGGGCCACTTTCTCCAATGCGAGCGTGTGGCAGGACGGATCTAATTGCGAAGTCCCGGTTTTCTCAGCTTAACCTTTGCATATCCTTTGTGATAAGCAGCATCCCGTGGCCATTTCTTCACGCCTTTTTTTAATCCTCACAATGCTGCTGGGCTGCGTCTCCGCCTCCGGTGCCGACGTGAAATTGCTGACCCCGCCAAAGTTCACAACTGCCCAATCATGCCAGTCCTCGAGCTGCCATGGAGGCGGGGTGGGCAAGGATCAATCGGTTATCTGGGAGAAAAAAGATCCTCATTCCAGGGCGCACGCGGTGCTCTCCACCACCCGGTCCCTGCGGATGGGGGAAGCTTTACAGATCGAGCATCCCGCGAAATCAGCGCGTTGCAACGTCTGCCATTCGCCGATGAAAACGGTGGCGCCGGAGCGATTGATCAAGGAGATGATCTCGGACAATGGGGTAAGCTGCGAGACGTGTCATGGGGCGGCGGAACCGTGGCTTCAGTTTCACACGCGCAAGGATGTCACCCATGCGCAACGGGTGGCGGCCGGGTTACGGGAACTCACTGACCTCTATTCGCGGGCCAACGCGTGTGTGTCGTGTCATCTCAATATCGATCCGGCCCTGGTCTCCGTGGGCCATCCCCAAATGTTCTTCGAGCTCGATGGCCAAATGAACGCGCAGCCTCCTCATTACAAGGACGAAGGTGCCGGGATCGGTCCCCGGGCATGGCTCACAGGACAGGCCGTCGCCTTGCGCGAACTGAGTTGGAAACTCGCCAATCAAAAGGATGAACAGCTCGTTCCCCGATGGCGGGCGCTTGTTTGGTTGATTAATAAAACTGATCTCGGCAGTGGCTCACTTTCCGCCAACACCGATTTCGCCACCACCCAGGCCGCGGCTGATCGTCTCGCAAAAAGAGCGGCCCGCGATTCGTGGTCAAATCCGCAGACTGCCAAGCTCCTTGGGGTTTACACCGCGCTCTCCGGGGAGTTCCGTGACACGAAGGAAGAGACCGTGGCGACATTGCGTAAGGCCGAAGTCCTTGTCCTGGCGCTGGACCGGCTCTGGGTCGCGATGAAGAAAGATACCGGCGCGAAGTCCGAGAATTTCGACACCGCCCTTGTGACGCTCACCGAATTGGCCCGCGAACAACGCGCCTTCGATCGTGTGAAATTCGCCGCCGCCCTGGAACAGTTGGAAGTCGCGTTATTGCGTCAGTAGACGCAACCAAGGAGGGGCGGTTTTCATTTAATAATCCCGCGGGGGCTGTTGGTTACAAACTCCACCAGGTGATCGACCTCAGGGGCGTCGGGGATCTCGAGGCGGATCTTCTCCACGGCTTGCTGGAGATTAAGGTTTGCCCTGTAAATCAACCGGTAAGCTTCCTTTATCTGTCTCATTGCGGTTTCGGAAAACCCGTGTCGTTCGAGGCCAACCTTATTGTAACTCCGGACCTGGGCCGGGTTGCCGTCGGCGATCAAGAAGGGCGGCACATCCTGGACGATCTTTGAACAGCCGCCGGTTATTGCGTGACGGCCGATCCGGCAAAACTGATGGACCGCCGTTAACCCGCCAATGACAGCGTAATCGCCAACCTCCACATGACCGGCCAGGGTCCCGTTATTTGAAAAGATGACGTTGTTACCGACAATGCAATCATGGGCGATATGGGAGTAAGCGAGGAAATTGCCGCCGTCACCAATGCGGGTCACTGAATCGGGGGCTGTCCCGCGGTGGATAGTGACGAACTCCCGGAATGTGTTGCCGGCGCCGATCTCGAGAAAGGTCGGTTCCCCGACATACTTTAGGTCCTGTGTCTTCTGGCCGATGGATCCGAAGCTGAAGAACCTGTTATTGGGCCCGATCTTTGTGGGCCCTGAAATGACGACGTGATTTTGCAACCAGCAGCCATCGCCAATTGTGACCCCCGCTTCGAGCACGCAGTAAGGGCCGATCACGACATCGGCACCTAACTCCACCGTCGGATCAATGACGGCTGTGGGATGGATCTGGGAACTCACGTTTCGATAAATCCAAACATCATCTCCGCCTCGGAAACCACTTCGCTATTGACGATGCAACGCCCGCGGGCCTTGGCGATGTTCTTTTTTTTCTGCGTCACCTCGACTTCGATAAATAGCGTGTCGCCAGGCATCACTGGCTTGCGGAACTTCACGCTATCGGCGCTCATGAAGTAACCGATTTTTCCCGCCATCCCCGGCAACCGCAAAATGAGGATGCTGCCGACCTGCGCCATGGCTTCGAGTTGGAGCACGCCGGGCATGACCGGATGACCTGGGAAATGGCCTTGGAAATACGGTTCGTTGATCGTGACCGATTTGACGCCGGTGCATTTGTTGTCGCCCTCAAACTTCACGATCCGATCGACCATGAGGAATGGATAGCGGTGTGGGAGCAATCGCATGACGTCGTTGACATCAAGAATGTCTCCACCCTTTGGCGT
>JAYUPM010000039.1:0-5263 GCA_043760145.1 Spartobacteria bacterium | reverse complement strand
TTACTGATGCCGCGCTCCACCGATCTACTTGAACAAATCTGCCGTTCCCCGGCCATGGCTGCGAAGCTGGATCGACTGAGGGCAGGTGAAGACGTGGTATTTGAAAATGTGACCGGGCCGGCGCAACCCTTCGTCACGGCACTCATTGCGAAGGCGATCCCGGAGCGGGTTTGGGTCATCTGCGGGAACATGAGGGAACAGGAAAACTTCCATAACGAACTGAGCAATTGGTTCCCGGAAGCGCTTTTCTTCCCGGAATCGGAGCACGCGATGGAAGGGGTATTGCCGGATCCCGAAAGTGCGGCGGAACGGTTGGCATTGGTGGAAAAACTTTCGGCAAAAGAGCGACAGATTGTGGTTGTGACCCAGGCCGGGCTCGATAACGCCGTCCCGCTGGCTGCCACGCTCAAGAAGATCGAGATCAAGCTCTCAAGGGGCACGCAGGTTGACCGGGATCAACTGATCGGAAAACTCACCAAGGCCGGGTATGAGCCGGTGAACCAGGTGGCCATTCGCGGTCAGTTCGCGGTCCGGGGCGGTATTCTGGATGTGTTTTCATTTCATCATTTGCTTCCGGTCCGGCTCGAGTTTTTCGACAACGAGATCGAATCGATCCGGCACTTTGATCTCGATCGCCAGTCATCCATTGAACAGCTCAACGACTGTTCCCTGCTCCTTGGCGACGTCAGTGAAATAGGCGGTAAAAAGCTCGGCACTCTACGCGATTATTTGCGCCCCACCGACCTGACCATTGCGGCGGGGGGCGATTTTCTCCAAGCCCGTGCAACCATTCTCGAACACTCCGAGGGGGTTGATGCGCACGAGGATTACACCACCGCTTTTCATGATCACGGCTTGGGCGAATTCGAGGCCGGCGATTTCGTGATTGATGAGTTAAAACGGGAGCGCTTCTTCGGTCAGCTCAAGGAATGGCGCAAGGCCGGCTGGAGTGTTCACGTCTTCTGCAACAACGAAGGGGAAGTGGAACGCCTTCATGACCTTGTCCCGCCAGTCGAGGCCGATGCCCTCCATTTCACCATCGGTTCGCTTGCCCGCGGATTTACTTATCCAGCCTCCAAGGTGGCGATTCTTTCGGACGCGGAACTCTTCGGGCGCTATCGCAATTCCCGGGCCCGCCGACTGGCCCTGAAACGGGTGCGCGAACAATCGAGCCGGGTGCAAATCGATTTCAGTGAATTGGCCGAGGACGACCTTGTTGTGCATCTCGAACACGGGATTGGCCGATATGAAGGGATGCGCTCCATTCCCAATGGGACAGGGGCCGAAGCACAACCGGGGGTGATTGAAGAGGTGATGGTCATTTCCTACGCAAACGAAGCCCGGCTTTACGTCCCGCTCGAACAATCCTTTTTGGTTTCCAAGTATGTCGGCGTCGGCAAACGCAATCCGCCCCTCAGTGTTCTCGGGGACGGGAAATGGGGTAAGGCAAAGAAGAGCGCCGAGAAAGCGGTCTTCGATTACGCGGCCCGCCTCCTGGAAGTGCATGCGGCCCGGGAAGTAGCCAGGGGACACGCTTTCGCGCCCGACAACAAATGGCTGCGCGAGTTCGAGGCCTCCTTTCTTTACAAGGAAACGCCCGATCAAATCCTCGCGATTGCCGCGACCAAGACCGACATGGAATCGGAACGCCCGATGGATCGACTGATTTGTGGCGATGTGGGATTCGGAAAAACCGAGGTCGCCATTCGGGCCGCGTTTAAAGCGGTCATGGGTGGCAAACAGGTGGCGTTGCTGGTGCCGACCACGGTGTTGGCCCAGCAGCATTTCCACAATTTCCGGGAACGGATGTCCGATTATCCGGTGCGGGTGGAAATGCTGAGCCGGTTCCGAACGCCAGCCGAGCAACGCAAGACCGTGGAAGGGTTGCGCGATGGTTCGGTGGATATTGTGATCGGCACGCATCGCCTCATATCCAAGGACGTCGAGTTCAAGGATCTAGGGTTGGTGGTGATCGACGAGGAACAACGGTTCGGGGTTTTGCACAAAGAAAAGTTCAAGGAACGCTTCAAGCTCGTCGATATGCTCACGTTGAGCGCGACCCCAATCCCGCGCACCCTTTACCTCTCGCTCATGGGCGCCAAAGACATGAGCACGATCGAAACCGCGCCGCCAAACCGGATCCCGGTGGAGACGTTTATTTGTCCATACGACGAACGGATCATCCGGGACGCCATTGATCGGGAACTTGGCCGACAGGGGCAGGTGTTTTTTCTCCATAACCGGGTGCAATCCATTGAGAAGATGCGTTCACGGATCGAGGCCCTTTGTCCCAAGGCGCGGCTTGTTGTTGGGCACGGGCAGATGGCGGAAGGCGAGCTCGAGGAAGTGATGCAGCGCTTTGTCGCCGGGGAAGCCGATGTATTGATCTCAACCACAATCATCGAAAGCGGCCTCGATATTCCAAACGCGAATACCATCATTATTGATCGGGCTGACCGGTTTGGGTTGGCCGATCTATACCAATTGCGGGGCCGGGTCGGGCGCGCCCAAACCAAGGCCTACGCTTATCTGATGCTCCCCCGGGACATGATGACTGTCGGCGAAGCCCGGAAACGGATCAATGCCATCAAGCAATACAGTTCTCTTGGCGCAGGATTTAAAATCGCGATGCGCGACCTGGAGATCCGCGGGGCAGGCAACATTCTGGGGACGGCCCAAAGCGGACACATCGTGAACATCGGGTTTGACCTTTATTGCTCCCTGTTGCGGCAAGCGATTTCCAACCTGAAAGGCGAGAAGGTGAAGCCGCGACTGGATGTCCTTTTGCGCCTCGATTTCGTCGCGACCCGGGAAGCCGAGTATCTCAAGGAGAGCCACGGAAAACGGGCCCCGGCCTTTCTTCCGCTGAGTTACATCAGTGAAGCCAAGGTGCGGATCCAGAGTTACCGGCGGCTGGCGGAGGCAACAACACCAGAACTGCTGATGGGGGTGCGTCAGACGTGGCGGGATCGCTTCGGGCCGCTCCCGGAGGCCGCGAACAATCTACTGGCTATGACTGAGATCAAGCTGCTGGCTGCCGCCCGAAAGATGAGTATCGTCGAAGTCCGCGACGACAAGGTGATGCTCACCCGGGGCGGGGATTACATCCTGATAGGCGGGAAGTTCCCCCGGCTGCGGGCTGCAAAGCCCGGGAGACGCTTTGAAGAGCTTGCGGGATTGCTACGCAGCTTTTAAGAGCGGCCGCCCGGCCCAGTCCGATCAGTCCGATCAGTCCGATCAGTCCGACCAGTCCGACAAGTCAGACCGATCGGTCCGATCTTAATAACCGCAGCCGCCCAAGCAACCGCTTTACACGGTGGGTCCGCGGCGGCCGGAAATCAGCGAGATAACAAACAGAACCAGGAAGATGATAAATAGCACCTTCGCGATTCCTGCGGCAGTTCCCGCTAATCCACCAAAGCCCAAGACGGCAGCGATTAACGCAACGATAAGAAATGTAATGGCCCAAGATAGCATAATGTGTGAGTTCTTTCTATGCCTTTGAATCGGAAGTGGGCGCACAAATGCGTGGGTCCGGGACGAAAAAACTGAGGGTCGATGGGACCTAAAGGACTTATGTGATCGTCAGCTCTTTGGTGATCCCGAATCGCTCGATCCGTTTACGCAGCGTTGCCCGGGTGATCCCAAGAAGTTTCGCCGCCCGCACCTGGTTACCTTTGGTGGCCTTCATCGCATACAGAGTGAACTCGCGCTCCAGCCATGGGAGCAGTTGCACGTCAGAATCCGTTTGCGCGGCTTGCAACAGCACCGCTATCGCCGTTTCCGTGCTGATCGGTCCCCCAAGGACGGGTTCGCTATGCGCGAAAGGGGCGTCGAGCGATTGGAGGAAACCGAGGGGGATATCTTTTGGCAGCAGGATCTCCGAGGTCGCCAGCACACATGCCCGCTGCACCGTGTTTTCCAATTCCCGCACATTGCCCGGCCAACTGTGGCCTTCCAAAACCCGGATCGCTTCCTCGCTCAACTCCAACTGCGGGAGATGCTTCACCGTCGCCACTTTGCGCAAAAAATATTCCGCCAATAACCGGACATCCTCCATCCGCTGGCGAAGGGGCGGCAATTGAATGCGCACCACATTCAGGCGATAAAACAGATCTTCGCGAAACCGCTTCTCCGCCACCTCTTGTTCCAGGTTCTTATTCGTGGCCGTCACGATGCGCACATCGCTCTTTAATGTGTCATTGCCACCGACGCGCGAAAACTTGCCATCCTGCAGGACCCGCAAGATCTTGCTTTGGAGCTGAAGCGGCATATCGCCAATTTCGTCGAGGAAAAGAGTGCCGCCGTGGCTCTGTTCAAAGCGTCCGATCCGCTGGCTTGCGGCGCCGGTAAATGAACCTTTTTCATGACCGAACAGTTCGCTCTCCAGGAGTTGTTCCGGGATCGCCGCGCAGTTGATCGCGATGAAGCTCTTCGGGCTGCGCTGGCTGTAATGATGAATCGCGCGGGCCACCAACTCTTTGCCGGTCCCGCTCTCCCCTGTGATCATGACCGGGGCATCGGAATGGGAAACTCGGCCGACCATTTTAAATACCTGCTGCATGGCGGCGGATTTGCCGACAATGGAGTCCTGGTGTTCTTCCACGGTGAGGCGCGGCTTGAAGGTGGTGGCCGACTTCATCTCGGCCTGCGCCTTCAAAGCGGCATCCACAACCGCCTTCAGGTTGAATGGGAGCGTTTCTTTGCGGATGAAATCGAAGGCCCCGAGCTTCATCGATTCGATGACGGCCTGAGTGGTTCCGAACTGGCTGGTCAGAACGACAATCGCGTTGGGCTCGCGCTGGCGGACCTTGACCAAAAGTTCCTGCCCGCTGAACGGCGAAAGATGAGTCTCGGTGATCAGCAAGTCGGGCGATTCCCGGCAAAAGATCTTAAAAGCGTCGTCCGCGTTGCTGGCGGTGATCACCCGCGTCGTGGCTGTTGCGAGTTGGTGCTGGGCCCACTCAAGAAAATCGATCTCCGGGTCGACAACTAGGATGATCTGCGGTTTTTCCATGGACCAACGCAGAGGCGCAGAGACGCAGGGCTTTGGGAAGAAAAAAACGCGGCGCAACGCAGAGAGCGGACTTTTAACGCAGAGACGCAGTCCGGAGAACTGAATCCACAAAAGCCGGGAGGGGAATTTTAACGCAGAGGCGCAGAGACGCAGAGGGGTTGGGGAAATGCCGAAACCAGAATGACGAGTGCCCACATGGTCATGGCCAGCCCTCGCCTTTCCATCCCAAGAACCTCTGCGCCTCTG
>JAYUPM010000038.1:0-5271 GCA_043760145.1 Spartobacteria bacterium | reverse complement strand
AGGTTTCCGCACCGGTGCTTTCGTAGCAGAACGGGAGCGGAGATTTCCACGCAGCGATGCCGAACGGAACGCCGGCGACATACTTGGCGGATTGTTCCTCGACACCGGTCAGTGTGGCGCCTTCTGGTTTCGCTTCGACGGTGCCGATGGCTTTACCGTCCACGAACAGGGTGTAGTCGGGTTCACCGGTCTTAAAGGAGAGTTCGCAAATGGCCACGCCGTGCGCCGCAGAGAGATTGATCTTGTCCCTGGTCTGGACGATCCAGCCCGACGCCGTGAGCATGGCGTCAATTTTTTCCCGGGCCCTTTCTTCTGGAGTCATTCGGGACGTGTGGCCAAATCGAAATCAGCATCCGCCAGAATCAGCGTGACGCAGCGTTTCCACCGCCCCGATGGCGTCATATTTTCAAGGGCGATCCAGATCATTGCGGCGTTGATTTATCGGGCCGCCAGCAATTTGTCGATGCCGATGGGAGCGCGACCAGTCTCGCACTCCGGCAGATGGGGCGGCGCCTCCACATTACCCCGACTTTCCCGAAGGTGAGTGTGTTGATTGGTTTGCCGCGTGAGACGATCTTCGAGGCGGAACCTGAACTGCCTATTCTGAAAGAGGAAACGAGCCGGTAATTCCATTTGCAAACTTTGGTAATACAGGCGATGTTTTTTTCACGATGACTACTATCACCTGCAAGGTTTCGGAGAAACTCGCGGCCGGACTTGACGCGATGGCCCGGGCCGAACGGTGTTCCAAGTCTTCCCTGATGCGGGAAGCGCTTGAAGCGCGGTTGAAAGCCAAACGGCGACGTCCTCCAGTCACGGCGTATGACTTGGTAAAGCATCTCTGTGGCTCAATTAAAGGCGGTCCCTCGGATCTCGCCACGAATCCCAAATATTCTCCGTCCTGGATGAGCATGAGGCACTCTGGCGAATGATCCGGAAATACAAGGACCTGCCCATGTCGCTCGCCGATGCCAGCTTGGTGCGTCTCGCGGAACGGCATTCTGGCTCCAGCGTATTCACGCTCGATTCGCATTTCCGAATTTATCGCAAGCACGGGCGGCAACAAATTCCGGTGATCATGCCCTGACGGGAAGGAAAGGGTGCTTTGGCAGAGGCGGCTTGCGGAGCTGCGCAGAGGCTCGCATTGTGGCGGGATGAAAACGATTTCATCCCTCCAGTGCCTGCCAATATTTTTCGTGCTCGGTCTACTGGTATCGGCCCCGCTTCATGCAGTTGAGGGGGCGAAGCCGATTGCGCTTCCGCCAGGAACCGAGCGCGTGACTTCGGTGGAAGGCATCACCGAATACAGCCTCGCGAATGGGCTGCGGGTGCTGCTTTTTCCGGATCCTTCGAGGCCTATCGTGACCGTGAACATCACATACAATGTCGGATCCCGTCATGAGAATTATGGGGAAACAGGGATGGCACATCTGCTTGAGCATCTGCTCTTCAAAGGAACGCCCAAACATCCAAACATTCCGCAGGAGCTTACTGAGCACGGGGCGCGCGCCAACGGAACCACATGGTTGGATCGCACCAACTATTACGAGACGGTGTCCGCGACGGAGGAGAACTTGCGGTGGGCGCTGGAACTGGAGTCCGATCGCATGGTCAACTCGCACGTCGCGAAATTGGACTTGGAGAAAGAGTTCAGCGTGGTGCGCAATGAATTTGAGCGGGGCGAGAACAGCCCTTCCAGCGTGCTCAATAAACGGATGCTGCCGGCCATTTTTCAGTGGCATAATTACGGCCACTCCACGATTGGGGAAAAGTCCGACATCGAGGGTGCGCCGATTGAGCGGCTCCAGGCTTTTTACCGGCAATATTATCAGCCGGACAACGCGGTCCTTGTGGTGGCGGGCCGCATCGATGAGCAGAAAACACTCGCGATGATCAACGAGATCTTCGGCAAAATCCCCAAGCCGACGCGGCAGCTCCCGCGAACCTACACACGGGAGCCGGTGCAGGACGGGGAGCGCCAGATTACTTTGCGGCGAGCCGGGGACGTGCAGCTTGTCTCCTGCATGTTTCGCACGGCAGCCGGTTCGCATCCGGACAACGCAGCGCTTTCGGTTTTAACAAAGCTCCTCACCGACGAGCCATCCGGCCGCCTTTACAAGGCGCTGGTCGAGGCCAAAAAAGCGGCCAGTGTCTCCGGCAGCGCCTCGGGATTTGCCGAGGCCGGAATGACTGGATTCACCGCCGAGGTGCGTCTGGAAAAATCACTTGATGAGGCGACGCACGCCATGCTTGCGGTGCTCGAGGATCTTAAAAATAACCCGCCCACCGAGGAGGAGGTAACCCGGGCACGCATCGCGCTCCTCAAGGATTTTGAGCTCTCGTTAAAGCAATCGGACCGGATCGGACTGCGTCTGAGCGAATCGATTGCGTTGGGCGATTGGCGGCTCGCTTTTCTCAATCGCGACGCACTCGAAGCGGTGACTGCCGCCGACGCCGCGCGCGTGGCCGCCCTTTATTTTAAGCCTGCCAACCGCACGATCGGCCTGTTTATCCCGGAACAAAATGCCGACCGGACGACCGTGCCCGAGCCGCCGGATCTCACGACGCTGTTGCGCGATTACAAAGGACGCGCGCCAATCTCACAGGGCGAAGACTTCGAGGCGTCGCCTGTGAACATTGAGAAGCGGACGACTCGTGGCGCGTTGGCCAACGGCATGAAGTTCGCGCTGCTGCCAAAAAAGACGCGGGGAGAATCGGTCTCGGCCACGATCACCTTGCGTTTCGGCAGTCTCGAAACACTCAGGAACAAGGCTGTGATCGGTGAAATCACCGCAGGCATGCTCGATAAGGGGACACGCCGAAAGACGCGGCAACAGATTAAGGACACGTTCGACCGGCTGAAGGCGCGGGTGGGATTTGCAGGGGGCGCCAGCTCGGTTACTGCCACTATCGAAACCGATCGCGAACATTTCCTCGAAGTGCTGCGACTGGTGCGGGAAATTTTGGGCGAACCGTCGTTTCCATCGGGTGAGTTTGAGAGACTCAAGCAGGAGACACTTGCGAGTTTGGAGCAGCAAAAGAGCGACCCGCAGCCATTGGCGGGCATTCAGTTTGCCCGGCTCATGCGGCCCTCATACACGGCGGAAGATCCGCGGTTCACCCGCACGCTGCCCGAGGAGGTCGCTGCTGTCGATGCCGTGACTCTTGCCCAATTGCCGGAATTTCACCGCGCATTTTACGGCGCCAGCGACGCCACTGTTGCCATCGTGGGCGATTTCGATCGGGCCACTGTGGAGAGCGTGCTGGGCGAGGCTTTTGGCGGTTGGCGCAGTCCCTCGAAATTTCTCCGGCTCGGTGAAGAGTATCAACCCGTCCCCGTGCGCGAGGAGATCATCATCACCCCGGATAAAGCCAACGCCGTCTATTACGCCGGGTTCGGCTTTCCGATGCGGGACGACGATCCGGAGTATCCGGCGGTAACAATTAGCGGTTACATGCTCGGGGGCGGCTTCCTTAATTCACGGCTCGCCACGCGTATTCGCCAGAAGGAGGGAATCAGTTATGGCGTGCGTGGCGGGTTCGAGGCGAGCGCGCTGGATAAATACACAAGGTTCACCGCGTCGATGATTTACAATCCGCAGAACGTGGAAAAACTCGGCGTAGCTTTTCGCGAGGAAATCGAGCGGGCGGCGCAGGGCGGGTTCACCGCGGAAGAGCTTTCCGCCGCGAAGACCGGCTGGTTAAAGGTGCGCGAGGTGGGTCGTTCCAGTGACGGCACACTTGCGGGCACGCTCAGTAGTTATCTCTTTATCGGGCGGAATCTCGGCTTCGATGCGCAACACGACGCAATGGTGCGCAGCCTCACTCTGGAACAAGTGAATGTTACCATCAAAAAGCATCTGGATTATGCCCGGATGATCACGGTGAAAGCCGGCGATTTTAAGAAGCCCACGAAGCCGTGACGAACTTCCGCGGGGAGACAGCCGCGGGCAAAATGCATCGGGAAAAAATTGGCCGTCAAGTATCAAGGGAAGGTGGTGTGCCCCTTAAAACGAAAAGGCTGCGCCCGCCATTATTAACTCATTCTCAAGACCATCACCACGCAGAAGCTGGACCCCGGCAAAGACTTCCAGGTGCGAGCTGAGCTTTACTGCCGGCGTGAAGGAAATGGCGTGCCGCGTTTGGTCTTTGTATAGAATCAGCGCATACCGGCCGGTGATCGTAAGCCAACTGGCCAGCGAATAAGACAACTCGGCCCCAACGGTATTTGGAGCGAACCCGTCGTTGTTTTCATAGGCGGCGAAATGCGTCATTTCTTCAAGGTCCACGTGTGTCTCCAGTCCGACCGGATCGCGGCTGAAAAAGGAATGGCTGGCAAAGACGCTGAGCTGGATCGGTCCGACCTCGACTGCCACACCACCCAGAAGCATCAGATGCCCAATATTGACAGGGGATTCCGTCGCTTCGTCCAGCGCCCGGACCCGGGCATAAGCGGGGCCAAAAAATGGCGTGATCGAAATCTCATCACTGATGGAAAAGTGTTGGCGGCCCCGCAGTCCGAGGGCCCACGCGTGCTGCCTCTCCACGGGGAAATAGCCGAATGAAAAAGCTTCAAGCTCGAACCCATTATCGAACTCCTGGATGAACTCGGCTCCGAGCGATGGGAAAAACTCGCCGCCCGTTTCTTCACGCACGAAGTGCCCGACAATGCCGACTTTCTGCCGCTCATTAAGCGGGATGATCATCCCGATCCCGCCATGCAGATAGCCTCGTTTGCCGCTATAGAACTCCGTCTCCAATTCGATGCCGTGTGGTTTTTTGAGGCCAGCCCTTCCCGTGCCCTCGTGAGCGTGAATTGGCGAAGTGGAAATAGCTTGGACAACGAGCGCGATGGCAATCCAGTGAACTGGTTTAGAGAACCTGGGAAGGGCGAAGCACATAAAAAAGTGGAGCAGGCGATGCATGTGGAAGCACTTTAGCGGGTATTATTAATGCAATCAATTCACTAGCATCCCACAGGGTGGAAAAAACGGGGCGGGAGTCTTGATTCTATAAGGGGTTGCGGGTGGTTTTCACAGGAGGTCGATTGCGAGTTTTTGCTCTGTGCCCCTTGCAATGGGCGCATGCTGTCCCATGAGATCAGGTTCTCACACGGTCAAGACCGGGCAACCATGCGTCTTGGAGCGCCCCAATTATCCGCATTCGTGACTCTCGAACCGACCCGCAATCCAATCCGAAAGCGCCAGAGGACAGGCGCACTACAAAACGCTCACGCGATAAATAGCGCGCCCATTTATCCGACAGGTTTTG
>JAYUPM010000037.1:0-14827 GCA_043760145.1 Spartobacteria bacterium | reverse complement strand
ACCATCCAGAACAAGCTGCACTTCGCCGCGACGGGGAAGACGGCGGCGGAGTTGATCGCCGGGCGAGCGGATTCGTCGCAGCCCAACATGGGCCTGATGGCATGGCGCAGCGGTGTGGTGCGCAAGGGCGATGTGACGGTGGCGAAGAACTACCTGCGCGAGGATGAGATCGAGGAACTAAACCGGCTCGTCGTGATGTTCCTGGATTTCGCCGAGGATCAAGCCCGGCGGCGGAAGCAGATCTTCCTCGAGAACTGGGTGACGCGGCTGCATGACTTCCTGAATCTGAACGAGCGCGCGATTTTGCCCGACGCCGGTAAAGTGAGCCGAGAGGAAGCGAATCAAGTAGCAGAGGCGGAATATGAGCGATTCGCCGCCCATCGCCGCGCCGCACTGGAAGCACAGGGCGAGAAGGACTTGCTTGGGTTGCTCGACGCCGAAGTGGAGAAGCTGCCAAAACCGAATCCCAAGCCCTCGAAAAAATGATTACCGAAGACCAGCTCGAACAGCTTGCAATCCAGTGGTTTCAGGAGACTGGATGGAGTTACGCGAACGGCGCTGATCTTGCGCCGGAAGGAGCGACGCCGGAGCGGGCGGATTTTCGGACGGTCGTCTTGAAGGGACGGCTCATGGCGGCGGTGAAGAAGCTGAATCCCAAGCTGCCGCCCGCGGCGGTGGAGGAAGCGGTGCATATCGTAATGACGCCGTCGGAGGCGAGCCTGGCCCGGAACAATCGCGCGTTTCACCGGTTGCTGATGGATGGGGTGAAGGTCGAGTTCACCAATGCGCAAGGCGAGAAGGAGACGGATCACGCGCAGTTCGTCGATTTCCAGAATCCGAAGAACAATGACTTGCTCGTGGTGAATCAATTCACCGTTACCGGGACGAAAAAACCGCGGCGCCCGGACCTCGTTGCGTTCGTCAATGGATTGCCGCTCGGGATTATCGAACTGAAAAATCCGGCGGATAAGCACGCGGATGTGTGGAAAGCCTATCAGCAGCTCCAGACCTATAAGGACGAGATCGCGGATCTGCTCGTATTCAATCAGGCGCTGGTGGTGAGTGACGGAATGAACGCGCGGGTCGGTTCGCTGACAGCGACGCCAGAGTGGTTCATGCCTTGGCGGACGATTGCGAATGAGAACGACAAGCCCGTGCTGGAATTCGAGCTGGAGAAGGTGGTGCGCGGCTTTTTCCGGCCGGATCTGTTTCTGGATTACATCCGCTATTTCGTGCTCTTCGAGCAGGACGGCGACTCGCTGAACAAGAAGATCGCGGGCTATCATCAA
This sequence comes from Spartobacteria bacterium, assembly GCA_043760145.1. GTDB lineage: Bacteria > Verrucomicrobiota > Verrucomicrobiia > Chthoniobacterales > Chthoniobacteraceae > CAIURC01. The sequence goes on along the minus strand of JAYUPM010000037.1, from coordinate 13,538 downwards.
TTTCACGGGGTGCGCGAAGCGGTGCGCGTAACGCTGATTGCCTCGGCAACGGAAGTAAGTGCGCGGGTGAAGGAAGACGAGCGGGCCACGTATGGCCGGGAGGTCGTTCCCGGCTCGCGAAAGGCAGGTGTCTTCTGGCATACGCAAGGTTCGGGCAAGAGCATCTCGATGTGCTGTTATGCGGGGAAGCTCCTGCAGCAGCCGGAGATGAATAATCCGACGCTTGTTGTGGTGACGGATCGCAACGATCTCGATGGGCAACTTTATCAGCAATTCTGCGCTGCAAAGGATCTTCTCAAGCAGACGCCAGAGCAGGCGGAGAGCCGGGAACAGCTGCGCGAGATGCTGGCGGCGCGGAAATCGGGTGGCATCATTTTCACGACGATCCAGAAGTTTTCGCTGGAGAGCCAGGAGAGCGATCATCCGATTCTCTGCATGCGCTCGAACGTGGTGGTGATCACGGATGAAGCGCACCGGACCCAATATGGAACCAAGGCGAAGTTGGTGGACGTGAAGGATCGGGCGACGAAGGAGGTGATCGGGAAGAAGTATGTCTTCGGCTACGCCAAACACATGCGCGATGCGTTACCAGGCGCTTCATTCATCGGCTTCACGGGGACGCCGATCGAGCAGGCTGATGCGAATACGCAGGAGACCTTTGGCGGCTATGTGTCGATCTACGACATCGAGGATGCGAAAGAGGATAAGGCGACGGTGCCGATCTATTACGAGAGCCGCTTGGCCAAGCTGGACATCAACCGCGCAGAGATCGATGCGCTGAACAAGGACGTGGAGGATGTTATCGAGGATGAGGAGGACGTGTCGGCGCGGGAATCGACCAAGAGCAAATGGGCGGAACTGGCCAAGTTGGTGGGAGCGAAGGAACGGATTGAGGAGATCGCCGCCGACTTGGTGGAGCATTACGAGACGCGGACGAGCGTGCTGGAAGGCAAGGGGATGATCGTGGCGATGAGCCGGGACATTTGCGTGAGCCTCTTTAGTGAGATCATCAAACTGCGGCCGGAGTGGGCGGGGACGAAGCTAGTCAGCAATGGCCAGGAAGCGGGCTGGAATCATGAGGACGGCGCAATCCGGATCGTGATGACGGGTAACGCATCCGACAAACCGGTGTTGCAGGATCATGTCTATAGCAAGGGACAAAAGAAGCGGTTGGAGCGGCGGTTCAAGGACCCGAAAGATCCGCTTAAACTGGTCATCGTGCGGGATATGTGGCTCACCGGATTTGACGCGCCCTGCTGCCACACGATGTATGTGGACAAGCCGATGGCGGGACACAATCTGATGCAGGCGATCGCGCGAGTAAACCGGGTCTTTGCAGGGAAGGAGGGCGGGTTGGTGGTGGATTTCATCGGCATCGCGGCGGAGTTAAAGAATGCGCTGAATGTTTACACGCAGGCGAAGGGAAAGGGGGACATCACGCTCAAGGCTGAGACTGCGCTCTCGGAGTTGCTAAACAGAGTGGATGTGCTGCGGACGCTTTTTCACGGCTTCGACTACAGCGGGTTTAAAACGAACCCGATGCTCCTGCTGCCCGCAGCGGCAAATCACATTCTCGGCCTGGGCAACGACAAGGAGATCAACGGCAAGAAGCGGTTTCTGGATGCGATGGCGGCGGTGAACGTGGCTTATTCGCTCTGCTCCACGCTCGACGGGGCGAAGGAACTGCATCTGGAGCTGGCGTTCTTTTCCGCGATCGCGGCGGTGCTGAGGAAGCATGAGGGCGTGAACAAGAAGCGGAGCGCCGACCAGAAGCATTCCGCGCTTAAGCAGATCCTCGATAACGCGGTGAAGGCAGAGGATGTGCAGGACATTTTTCAGATGGCGGGACTGGAGCGGCCGAATATCGGGCTGCTTTCGGACGAGTTTCTCGAAGATGTGCGGCGTATGGAGAAGAAAAACCTCGCCGTGGAATTGCTGGAGCGACTGCTTAAGGGAAAGATCAAGTCGCAGACGCGGACGAACCTCGTGCAGGAGAAAAAATACAGCGACCGCCTGATCGAGGCGCTGCGGAAATATCACAATCGGATGATAGAGAGTTCGCAGGTGATCGCGGAGATGATCGCGATGGCGAAAGAGATGCAGGCGGCGATGAAGCGAGACGAAGAGTTGGGACTTAATGCCGACGAGATTGCGTTTTACGATGCCCTCGCCGAAAAGCCCGAAGTTCTCCAGACCATGGGCGACGAGTCGCTGAAGAAACTGGCGTCGGAACTTACGAACAACCTCCGCTCGAGCACAACGGTGGATTGGCAGGTGCGGGAGAGCGTGCGCGCAAAGATGCGTCTGCTGATCAGGCGGCTCCTTCGCAAATACAAATATCCTCCGGAAGGATTTGAAGGCGCGATTACGATGGTCCTCAAGCAAGCCGAAGCGCTGTCCGAATCGTGGTCCGCGCTGAAGGCGTGACGGGCGGTTTGCAACGTGTCACATGTTGATTTCAAATCTCGTTCCTCTAATCTTTCGCCCTTATGTCCTGCACCAAGATCGACCCAGCCCTTCATCAGGAGCGTAAGCCCGAGTGGATCAAGGTGCGGTTGCCGTCCAATCCCGTTTTCTTTTCCACCAAGGCGTTGATCTCCGATCTGCGCCTGCACACGGTTTGCGAGGAGGCCCAATGCCCGAACCGGTGGGAATGCTGGAGCCAGGGGACCGCGACTTTCATGATCGCGGGCGATCGTTGCACACGGGCTTGCGGGTTTTGCGCGGTCACAACGGCCAAGCCGTTTGCGCTTGAAGAAGATGAGCCGGCCCGGGTCGCGGAGGCGGTGTTGCGGATGAAGCTCAAGCATGTGGTGGTGACGGCGGTGGCGCGCGATGATCTCAAGGATGGCGGGGCCCGTCATTTTGCGCGGACCATTGAAGCGATCCGCGCGGCCGATCCGGAGGTCGTGATTGAAGTGCTGGCCCCGGACTTTCACGCGAAGGAAGAATGCTTGCAGATGGTGGCTGAAGCCCGGCCTCATGTTTTCAATCACAACATCGAGACGGTGGAACGGCTCACGCCGATGGTGCGGTCCCGGGCGAAATATCACATCTCCTTGAAGGTGCTAAAGCGGATGAAAGAGATCGCGCCCCAGTTGGTGACCAAGAGTGGGATCATGCTCGGGCTGGGCGAGACTGAGCCGGAGATTTTCCAGGCAATGGATGATCTGCGCGAAGTTGGGGTGCAGGTGTTTACGATCGGGCAGTATCTACGGCCATCGCGGGAGCATCTGCCGGTGGTGGCATACATTCATCCGGATACGTTCAAGCTCTACGGCGAAGTCGGTTGTCAAAAGGGATTCGATCATGTGGCCTCGGGTCCTTTGGTGCGCAGTTCGTATCACGCGGCCGATTATCATCCCGTGCCGCGATGAGCGATCCGGGGACTGTTCTCGGGAAGGGCAACGTTGGAGCCGTGATCCCGGCTTACTTTGAGGCCGGACACATTGCGGATGTGGCCCGACGCGTTTGCCTGCAACTCGATCACGTTTTGGTTGTGGATGATGGGTCCACCGATGCGACCGAGAGTGAGGCGCGGACTTCCCCAGCCGAGGTGATCCGGCATGAACAGAACCGCGGCAAAGGGGCGGCGATCAAGACCGGGCTGAGTCATATGTATCAGCTGCCTGAATTGGAATACGTGATGATTCTCGATGGCGACGGCCAGCATTTGCCGGAAGAAATCCCCGCGTTCCTCGCAGAAGCAAACCGGAGCCGGGCACCGATGATTGTGGGAAATCGGATGGTCGATCTCAAGGAAATGCCCTTGGTGCGCAAGCTCACCAATCGGATCATGTCCGCGCAAATCAGCGGGGTTTGCGGCCAGAAAATTCCGGATACGCAATGCGGCTTTCGGATGATCCGGCGCGACATGATTCCGATCCTCTGCGAGTGCGAGAGCAGCAAATACGATTTCGAAACGGAGATGCTCGTTGCCGTGTCGCGCCAGAATGAGCGGATTGCCTCGGTCCCGGTGCAAACCGTTTACGGTGATGAGAAGAGCAAGATTAACCCGATCCAGGACACACTGCGTTTTTGGCGCCTGATGCGGCGGCTCAAAAAAGGGGCGCGATGATCGTCCCGAGTTTGAGAATCCCTGACAGATAGCGAGTATAAGGAATGTCCAAGCCGCTTGAAACTACAGCCCGCGAGGTGGTGCAGCGCCTCAGTGACGCAGGCTTTATCGCGTATTACGCGGGGGGCTGTGTGCGCGACATGCTCCGTGGTCAACCGCCTCACGATTTCGATATCGCCACGGACGCAAAGCCCGACCAGGTCCGCAAACTCTTTGGGCGGACGGTGGCCGTCGGCGCGCATTTTGGCGTGATTTGTGTCTTTGAAGATGGGCACGAGTTTCAGGTCGCTTCGTTCCGGGCCGACGGTCTTTACATCGATGGTCGCCACCCGGAGGAGGTGACGTTTTCCTCGCCCGAACAGGACGCCCAGCGCCGCGACTTTACCATCAACGGCATGTTCTATGATCCGCTGCGCGAGGAGGTGATTGATTTTGTCGAGGGTCGGCGGGATCTCGCGGCGGGCATGTTGCGGGCCATCGGTAATCCAGCGGCGCGAATCGCCGAGGATCGGCTCCGGATGCTGCGGGCGGTCCGGTTTGCGACCGTGCTCGGGTTCGATATTGATCCTGCCACATGGCGGGCAGTGGGGGAGAATGCCTCGCAGATTCATGACGTAAGCGCCGAGCGGATCCGGGAGGAGCTCTCAAAAATATTCAGTTCCCCGCGCCGGGTCCGTGGTTTTGATCTGCTCAATGAGAGCGGGTTGATGCGGGAAATTTTGCCTGAGATCGAGAACCTCAAGGGATGCGAGCAGCCGCCGCAGTTTCATCCGGAAGGCGATGTGTTTGTGCATACGCGCCGGATGCTGGAGCTCTTGCCGGAAGAGGTTCCGGCGATGGTTGTGTGGGCGGTGCTCTTTCACGATGTCGGCAAGCCGGGCACTTACACTTTCGATCCGGCAGAACAACGGATCCGATTCAATGGACACGATAAACTCGGGGCGGAGATGACGGAGGTCATCATGACCCGGCTCCGGTTTTCACGACGCGAGATCGATGCAACGGTGGAGGCTGTTTCGCAGCACATGGTGTTTAAGGATGTCCAGAAAATGCGGATCGCGAAACTCAAACGCTTCATGTCGCGTCCGACTTTCAGCGAGGAGATGGAGCTCCATCGCGTCGATTGCAGCAGCAGCCATGGATTGCTCGATAACTATCACTTTCTCAAAGCCAAAGGGGAGGAGTTCGCCAATGAACCGCTGATTCCAGAGCCTTTGGTCACGGGGCGCGACTTGCTGGAACTCGGGTTGGTTCCCGGCCCGCGGTTCAAAGAGATTTTGGAGGCAGTCCAATCCCGGCAACTGGAGGGAACGCTGACGGACCGGGAAGGGGCGCTGGCGTTTGTGAAAGCGGAGTTCGGGCAGGGAGGATAAGGAACCGCTGATTTAATCGGACAAGAATTGGAAACCGCAGATGGCGCGGATTGACGCAGATAAAGAGCAGGATGGGACAGGCTGGTTCGGCAGTGTCCCCATCCGCGATTTATATGTCAAACCGCGTTTAGCCTGTCTGGTTTTCGCTCTTGAGGCCATGATGGTCTTTCCTCCCGCAATCCCTTCCGAAAGCGCCAGAGGACAGGCGCACTACAAAACGCAAGCGACATGGAGCGCGCCCTACACTCCGACAGGTTTTGTAGTGCGGTTGTCCTCTGCCGCTTTCGTATGCGAAGGATGAATTATGAATTATGAAGGATGAAAAGGGACGAGGACGAGGGACGAGGACGAGGACGATAAAGAGCAAGACGGGAAGGGCTTGGTTCGGCAGTGTCCCCATCCGCGTGATCCGTGGTTGCCAAAGTTTCTCTTCGGATTAAATCAGCGGTTCCCTAACATGGTGAAATCAGCGGTTCGCTAAAGGGCGTTGTGAATTGCGGTTGTTTACCTAAACTCCCGCCCCTTTCCATGTCCCAAATTGAACATACCGACCCCATCAATGCCCAGATCCTCGCCATCTCGGAGGATAAGATTCAGGGATTTGTCCGTGAACCGTTTTTGCTGATTGCCGAGCGCTCGGGAATCCCGCTGGAGACAGTGGTGGAGCGGATCCGGGGCATGCTCGAGGCGGGAACCATACGCCGGGTCCGGCAAACATTGGTGGCGAGTAATCTGGCAACTGGGGCGCTGGTGGCATGGACGGTGCCGGAAGAGAAACTGAACGACGCGTTTGATTTCATGTTTCAAAAAGATCCGTTCAGCGGGCATGTGGTGGTGCGTTCGACCGACCAGCAAACAGACGGGTCGCAATACCGGCTCTGGACCACGCTGAAGGTGCCAGTCGGCGAATCAATGGAACGCCACTGCGAAGTGCTGATGCGACACACGGGATGCACGAGTTTTAAGCTGATGCCGGCAAACGGAATTTTTGCGCTCGGGGTTGGGCATGTCCGGCGCAAAACAGTTGAGCCCGGTGATCGGTGTGAGGGCCCGGCAAAGATGATTCGGGTTGGCGTGGTGGAACTCACTGAGCTCGAATGGGATGTGCTCATTGCTCTCAAACGGGAGTTCACACTGGATGAGATCGGCCTCCATCCATGGGTGCGCCGGGCGGAGGAAGCCGGTGTGGATTTGGAGACTTTCTGCAAGGTGGCCGAGGATCTTAATGCGCGCCAGGTGATCGGGCGGTTCTCAACTTTTCTCGAGCACGTCAAACCTTCCGTCGGCGGCCAACGCGTCACCCGATTCAACGCGCTTTTTCACTGGGCGGTCCCGGCCGGGCGCGAGATTGAAGCCGGGAGCGAAGTTGGACGGCATGAGGTTCTCACCCATTGTTACTGGCGCGAAGGGGGGCCGGATTTTCGCAACGTGAACATCATGGCGGTGGCGCACGGGACGGAAAAAGAGCGGATCTTTGCGCACAAAGCCGCGATCGACGAACACTTGGAGGGATGCGGGATTCCGGTGAGTTATACCAATGTATTTTGGGGAGGGCGCAGCGAGATCAAGCCTTCGGAGATCTCGCCGAAGATCCACCGGGAATGGCTCGCGCAATGGGAGCGGGGATAGGACCGATAGGACCGATGGGAGGCATAGGACTTATATGCTCCCCATACTTCCCATAACTCCCACCCCGGCTTAGCCGGGAATTTCGCGGAGCATCTGGGCGTTGGTCGGGCATTTCTTTGCGAAGAAAAGGAGCCGGTCGATTGCCTCTTCCGGCTTGTATCCTGCAAGGCCGCGCCGGATCACGTGGATCTTATGAAGGTCATCGGCCGGGACCAGGAGTTCTTCGCGCCGTGTGCCGGATTGGAAAATATCGACCGCCGGATAGACCCGTTGATCACTGATTTTGCGGTCGAGCACCAACTCCATGTTTCCGGTTCCCTTGAACTCCTGAAAAATCACATCGTCCATGCGGCTGTTGGTTTCGATCAGGGCGGTGGCGATGATTGTAAGGGATCCCGCTTCCTCAGTATTGCGGGCTGCCGCGAAAATTTTGCGTGGAATTTCCAAGGCCCGCGAATCGATGCCGCCGGACATGGTGCGTCCGCCGGTGGAAGCGTTGTTGAAGGCGCGTCCGACCCGGGTGATCGAATCCAGGAGGATGAAGACATCCTTGCCTGACTCCACCAGGCGCTTGGCTCGTTCGATGGCCAGTTGCGCGATCCGCGTATGCGACTTGACGTCCATGTCGTTGGAACTCGCCATGATTTCCGCGTTAGGAACGCTGCGCCGGAAATCGGTGACTTCCTCCGGTCGCTCGTCCACGAGCAGAATGATGAGTTTCATCTCGGGATGATTTTTCCCGACGGCATCCGCGATGTGTTGGAGGAGGGTGGTTTTGCCGGTGCGCGGTGGGGCAACGATCATGCCGCGCTGGCCTTTGCCGATGGGCGCCATGAGGTCGATGATCCGTGTCGTGTAACGTTCCGGCACGGTCTCAAGCTTCACCATTTCCAATGGGCTGATGACGGTGAGTTCATCGAAGGCGGGCCAATGACGGGAGAGTTCGGGATCGTCTCCGTTGATATCAGTCAAACGATGGAGTTGCGCGCCGCGATTGCCTTTGCGTGTTTCGCATTTGATCCATTGGCCATCGCGCAAATTGTAGCGGCGAACAGTTTCCGGGGTGACAAAAATGTCACTTGGGTTTTGCGTAAATCCCCGTTTCGGATCCCGGATAAACCCGAAACCTTTACTCGAAATTTCCACGATCCCTTCTCCGAATCCTAGCTCTTCGTCTTTGGAAAGCGGCTCGGTCCGGGCTGTTTCTATCCGATCACCGAATTCCTCGCGTTCGCCACGCGGGCCACGATCTTCGCGCTCCCCACGGTTGCCGCGATCGTCCCGGTCCCCCCGGTTGCCACCCCGTTTTCCCCGATGCCCGCGATCTCCGCGATCATGCCGATCGTTACGGTCTGGGCGATCCGGTCGATCCGGGCGATCCACTGGTTCCTGACGCTCGCTTCGATCATTGCGATCATTGCGAGGGGCGGCGGGTTCCGTCCGCGGAATCTGCATTTCGGCTGCTTCGGTGGCGGTGACGGCCAAAGGCGCCTGTTTACCTTCCTGTTCCAATTGCCTGGCCACATGCCGCGGAACATAAACCGGGTATTGCCGGGTTGGCTGAGGAGCAGTGTGCGGGGCGGGCGCTTCGTGTTGCGGCTCCCGGGGTGATGGCGCAGCCGGTTCCGGCGATGATCCCCTCGAGGACGGACGCCATTCTTCGACGGCGTCATTTCGGTTGATCGCTGGCACGTTTACCGGAGCGCTTTCCCGATTTTGGACCCCGTGATTGGGGGCAATAGAGACGGCCGGTTCCGGTGCGGAAGGGGCCGCCGATGTCTTTGGGCGGGTCCGCTTTTTGGCTGGCGCAGATTCCGGCGCGATCTCAGGGGGAGGGGAGCTCGCAATTGGGGCAGCTGTTTTCGTCTTACGAGGGGCGGGCGATTTTGGATCAGGGGCAGCGGTTGGCTCAGTTGCCTTATTGGCGATTGCCTTGCGACTTCTGGGAGCCCTGACGTTTTTTGCGGGCGAAGAATCGGGTCCGGGCGCAAGCACTGTGGTCATGGTAATGGGGGCTGGTTTCGCCTTGAGGACACGGCGCTTGGTTGCCTTCTTGCGCGCTGGACTCAGGTCATCGATGGCAAACAGCGGTTGCTGTGCTGGATCAGTCATAAATATTGGGAAAAAATGGGGTCGAATCGCGATCAGTCGGAGAATCGCGGAGCCTTGCAGCGTGAGTTGTGAGGCTCACCGCCGAAAAACTTCGCCCTTCTCAGGCCTGGCCTACAAGTTCCAGGATCGAGAACGAAAGGGATTGCCGCTTCAGCTTCCGCCGTTGCGTGTCTAAATTGCGTTTCCGAAGTTCGGACATCCATTTATGGATCTATCCTCTTCAGGCCCGCCTTTCCTTTGGGGGATTGCTTTATAAAGCTTTGGAAAGTGGAACTGCGTTAACTTTTCAATGATCTCAGTATCCCGGCGGGATTCTGATGAGCAAGGGAGTTTAGCCCGGCCAGGCCAACTGCCAGCAACGCGATACAGTGGGAAAATGCCGGATCAAGCGGGGCGCGTCAACCCCCTTTTTTAAACTAAAATACGGCGCAATCTTTAAGCCCCGTAAGAGCCTTCGACCCGTTGGGCAACATCCATGTAACCGTAATCGACTTCATAGATCTCTTTCATGCAGAGGAGCGATTCGGCCTTGTTCCCCATCTTCTCATGGACCAGGCCCAGCTTGTAGAGGATATCCTTCTTGTTCGCATCCATTCCCAAAATTTCACTGGCCGCGTCTTTGAACTGTTTGATCGCAAGGTCGAGCATCCCTTTTTCCGTGTAGCATTGCCCAAGTAAATTCATCGCCTTGAGACGCGCATTCGGATTTTGCCGGGCACGCTGCAACTCCGCAATGGCCTCAGTATAATAGCCGGCTGCGACCAGGTGTTCACCATACTCGTAGCGCAACTGGAGATCGGTCGGATTGCGCTCCACTCGTTTTTTGGCTTCCCCAATCAAACTTTCAGCCTTCTGGCGCTTGAGGCCATCGAGTTCTTCTCGGTATTGCGGCGCATCGGGATGCTCGTCGCCGCCCTCCTCCTTGATCCACTCCTCCTGCGCTTTGAACCATTCATCAAGGACCGCGATCCGGCTCTCGGTTTGCTTTTGTTGAAGATCGGAAAGTTTGCGGGCCACACCGGGATCGGTCCCACTGGTGATCTGGTTGGTGTGGAAATAATAGTAAATGGCACCCTCAAGGCTCGGGGCATCCTGCTCAAGTTCGTAACGGTCTTCCCACAGCTTCGCCAGCCGACGCGATAATTCGACACTCTCCCGTTTCTGATCCCACTGCGCAGAAATCTCGGCGATCTGTTGATCGATCACCTCAATGTTTTTCACCATCCGGTTCTGCTGCTCAAGCGATATCGCCTGCTCCTTGTCCCGGATCAGGTCCCGGTAATCCTTCGCCGTTTCCCAGCCGCCCGTCTTCATGGTGGCCCGGGCCGCGGCGTCCTTGCTCATCTTGACAGCGACCAGGTCTGCCGGGTTGATCTCGCAGATCTTGGTGTAAATCTTCACCGCTTTTTCCATTTCCCCGGTGACGGTGTAATACTCGCCCAGTTCATGCATCACCTTCGTGTCCTTGGGACTCCCCTCGATGATCGTTTCCAGGGCGAACGCGGCCACTTCCGGAAAGCCTGCCGCCTTTGCCGCATCCTTCAACAGGTGATTGGCTTGCGGGTTGAGCGGATCGGTTTCCAGGTTTTTCTCCGCCAATTCCATGGCCTGGAGCGGATCTTTTTTCACCATTGAAGCGCCCTTGATCGATGCGGTGGAGAGGCCCGAGAGGAAAGTCTTTTTGCCTTTGGTGGCTGCAATCGCCGCCCTGCGCAGGATCCGGCGCGCATCGAGAAATGCCGGGGCTTCCTTCAGCACCACTTGGACAAGGGATATGGTATAGCCAAAATTTTTCTGCTCGTAAGCCGCCAATCCTTTTAGCCAGAGGACGCGAGTTTTTTCGGTGAGATCCTTTTCAGTCTGAATTGCCATAGGGGATGGGAAGAATACAGCGGACTAACTCTGTCGCTCCTTGGGCTTGAGCGTTGAAGCCGTGGTGGTGGGAACTTGCCGGGCACCGCCACCGGATGGGCGCGATCAATTGGAACGCGCGCCGTTTATTTCTAGATTTCCTTGGTCGGGTCTCCCTTGCGCTGGATCTCCATGCCGAAGACCTTTTTAAGCGCTTCCACTTCTTTCTTCGAGTTGCCCACGAAATCTCGAAAACCATGTTCGAAAACCACGGTGAAGGCGAATGTGGAGGCCAGAAAAATAACGGCCCAAAGTAGGAATCGAAAAATGCGCATAGGATTGAGAGACGGAAACCTAAACGACGATGTTGGCTGACGGCAATACGCTTTTGTGTCCTCTTTTTAAGCGCGCCATTCCCCTCGTCCTTCGTCCTTCGTCCTTCGTCCTTCGTCCCGGAAAAGCGGTTTTTAGGAAGAGTGAGAGGGATGCAGAGAATGCGCTTGCCGCGCAGGAAGCAATCGGAACGATGAACCGTCTCAATGTTCGATTGCTTTGCACTCCTGGATCAGTCCCGCCGGCCATGGCTGGAATCCGGCCCTCTAAAGGATGCCTTTCACCGGTCGGCGGCAGTCCGCCATCCTGATGTGGCCGGGACCGGGGATGCGGGCGCATTCGCAGCGATCAACGAGGCGTATCTCACGTTGAAAGACCCGGCAAAACGGATACGCCATCTTCTCGAACTTGAAGCCCCGGAAACACTGGCGCGTTCCCGCCCCATTCCAGCGGGTCTCAGCGATCTGTTTATGGCCGTGGCTGGCGGGCACCAGCAGTTGACGATTTTTCTGGCCCGGGCATCCACCGCCACCACGCCTCTGGCCCAGGCATTATTGGCAGGGGAAAAGAATGCCATGGTCCGCCAATGGGGCGAGATCCAGGTGCGCCTGGGCACCGCTTCCCAAGCCGCTGTGGACCAGATTCGCGATTTGGATTCGGCTTGGAATGCACCGGCGGCCCTCGAACAACTCGCCGAACTTTCCCAGCAATTGAGTTACCTAAGCCGGTGGCAGGCCAGCGCCGAGGAAGCCGTGCTGGCCCTTACTTTTTGAGCTCACTAGCATCCCGCAGGGTGGAACAAATGGGGCGGGAGTCTTGATTCTATAAGCGCTTTCCCTACCCCGGAATTTTTAACCGCAGATAACTCAGATGAACGCAGATAAAGAGCAAAGACGGGAAGGGCTTGATTCGGCAGGTCTCCCATCCGCGATAATCCGCGTTATCCGTGGTTAAACTTCTTCTCAGCTCCGGAATTTTTAACCGCAGATATCGCGGATTGACGCAGATAAAGAGCAAGACGGCAGGGGCTTGATTCGGCCTTCTCCCCATCCGCGATAATCCGCGAACATCCGTGGTTAAAAAGTTCTCCTCTGTGGGATGGGCTGTGAAAAAAATCAAGAGTGAGAGGATGAGCGCCGCGCCGCGCCGTTACGCGGTTGCCAAATCGCTGTGCAGATCACCGCTTTTCCCAAACGTCTCCGCCACGCTGGGAACCGGCGCCGGGTTGTTGGTTCCGAGCACATCAGAGCTCGTTGGGGAATCTTCCCGCTTTGAGAATTTGACCCCGACCAGGCGCGAAACGCCTTGTTCTTCCATGGTCACGCCGTAGAGCGCATCGGCCCGAGCGATGGTGCGCTTATGATGGCTGATAACAATGAACTGGCTCTGGCCCACGAAACGATCGAGGATTTTGATGAACCGGCTGATGTTGGATTCATCAAGGGGCGCATCCATTTCATCGAGGACGCAAAAGGGAGCTGGCTTGACCATGTAGATCGAGAAGAGCAGCGCCACCGCGGTCATGGTGCGTTCCCCGCCGCTTAGAAGCGTGATGGACTGCAGCTGTTTGCCAGGAGGCTTGGCAATGATATCGATTCCGCTCTCCAGCGGATCGCTTTCGTCCAGGAGAAGCAGGTTCGCTTTGCCTCCACCAAACAACTCCACAAACATCTCCGTGAAATTCACCCGGATTTTTTCAAACGTGTCGGCAAAGAGCACCCGCGTCGTGTTGTTGATCTTCGCGATCACATCGATGAGCTCCGCCTTCGCATTGGTCAGGTCGCTGTTCTGTTGCTCAAGGAAGAGATGCCTCTCCTCGAGCTCATCAAATTCCTGGATCGCGTCCATGTTGACCGGGCCCATCGAATCGATCCGTTGATCAATCTCCCGGACGATCGCCTCGATCCGGTCCCAATCGATCTCGAACCCGTCCATGACTTGCACCTCCTCCGGTTCTTCTGCCGTGGATACCGCCGCGCCTTGCTCAGGCTCGATCGCTGAAGCTTCACCGTCATTCGGCCCTTCGATCTGGGCATTGGCCCCACGCTGGGCACGCTTGATTTGGTCACGCACTGCAACGCGCAGCCCGTGGAGATCGCGTTGAAATTCCACAAGGTCGATCTGATACCGCTTCTGAATGTGCTCGGTCAGCGCCGTGAGTT
>JAYUPM010000036.1:0-5275 GCA_043760145.1 Spartobacteria bacterium | reverse complement strand
GGGCGGGATGATTTCTGCCGTAAAGATTGTTCCGGGACAGCCCGTCACGCCGGATGACTCGCTGGTCGAGATCATCGACCTGAAAGAGGTCCATGCCGTGGCCGCTGTGCCCGAGCATCTTGCCGGCAAGCTCCAACCGGGCCAGGCCGCGCACATCCGCGTCTCCGCGCTGCCCGGGAAAGTGTTTGAGGCGACGCTGGCCCATCTCGGGGCCGAGGCCGATTCGAAGACCGGCACGATCGAAGCCGCTTTTCATGTGGAAAACCCCGATGGACTTCTGCGCCCGGGGATGCGCGCGGAATTCTCCATCGTGCTCAGCAAGCGCGAGGGTGTGATGAGCATCCCGCGCGCGGCACTCCAGGGCGATGCGCTCAGCCGCTTTGTCTACGTGAAGGATTACGGGATCCCATTCGCCTTCATAAAATCGCCGATCCAGATGGGCATGATGAATGATCGGTTTGTGGAAGTCACGGGCGGCCTCATCGTCGGTGATGAAGTGGTGACCACAGGCGCTTACTCCCTGGCATTCGCAGGCAAAGGGAGTGTCTCCTTGAAGGCCGCGCTCGATGCCGCCCACGGACATGAGCACAACGAAGACGGCTCGGACCTCAGCGCCGATCAAAAGACCGCCCGCAAGGCTGGCGCGGACCCGGATCATCACGGTGAGGGGCCGCACAAGCTTTCGATGCTCACGCTTTTCTCCCTGGTCTCAAACGGCCTGCTCCTTGTGCTGCTCGTCGTGGCAGTGCTCCGGAAACCGAAGCCCGACTCTGCGCCTGCGCCGAAAAACCCGGCCAACCCCGCGACCCACTAAAGTCATGCTGAACAAGCTGATCTATTTTTCGCTCCACAATCGCGCGATCATTATCGGGCTGGCACTTTTGCTCCTGGTCTTTGGCGTGCAAACAGCCATGCAGTTGCCCGTCGAGGTGTTGCCGGATCTCACCAAACCCACAGTGATCGTCCTGACCGAATCACCCGGTCTCGCGCCCGAGGAAGTCGAGGTCAACGTCACCCAACCAATCGAACGCGCGCTCCTCGGCGTCGCCGGCCTGACCCGGCTCCGGTCGAATTCCGATGTGTCGCTCTCGCTCGTCTATGCGGAATTCGGGTGGGGAACGGATCTCTACAAGGCGCGGCAGTTTGTGCAGGAACGGCTCGCTGGCGTGCGTGGATCACTGCCGGAAGGGACGGAGCCATTCCTCACGCCGGCTGCCTCGCTGATGGGGGAAATTCTGCTGGTCGGGGTCAGCAGCCGCGACGACAAAACGCTGCCGCGCGATGTGCGTTCCATAGCGGATTGGACCATCCGGCCGCGTCTGCAAAGCATCCCCGGCATTGCGGAAGTGCTCAACATGGGGGGCGGCATCAAGCAGGTCCAGGTGATGCCGGAGCCGCATCGCATGGCCGCAAACGAGGTGACACTCGAAGAACTGATTGTCGCCGCGAAGGAAGCGGCCACCAACTCGACGGGCGGTTTCATCAACACAGGCACGACGGAGATCATGGTGCGCAATCTAGGCATGAGTGTGCAACTGGAGGACATCTCGCGCACGGTCGTGAAGAAAGTCGGCGACCGCGCAATTAACATCGGCGACGTGGCGAAGGTCGAATGGGGCGTCGAACCGATGCGCGGCGACGGCAGCGTCAATGGCAAGCGGGGGGTCGTGATGAGTATCACCAAGGCACCCGGATTCGACACACTCTCGCTTACAGTCGAGATCGAAAAAGCGATCGCTGAGCTGCAAAAAACCCTGCCCGAGGGCGTCGAGGCGCTGGTGCTTTTCCGCCAGGGCGATTTCATCGAGCACGCCATCGGCAACCTCAAGGAAGCCATCCGCGACGGCGCGATCATGGTGACCATTGTCATCTTCCTCTTCCTGCTGAATTTCCGCACCACGTTCATCACCCTCATGGCGATGCCGCTCTCGTTTGCGATCACCATGCTGGTTTTCCGGTGGTTCGATATCTCGGTGAACTCAATGACGCTCGGCGGCCTGGCCGTGGCCATCGGCATGGTCGTGGATGACGCCATCGTGGACGTGGAAAATGTCTTCCGGCGATTGCGCGAGAACGCCCTCCTGCCGCATCCGCACTCGCGTCTCGAAGTGATCGCGAAAGCTTCCGGCGAAGTGCGGAACTCGATCCTTTACGCGACAGTCCTCATCATCCTGGTCTTTCTCCCACTACTTGGCCTGACGGGTGTGGAAGGGCGGCTCTTCTCGCCAATCGCCATCGCCACGATCATCTCGATGATCGCGTCGTTTGTCGTCTCGCTGACTGTTATCCCGGTTCTCTGCTCCTTTTTGCTCCATCCCAAGGAGCGGCGGCATCCTGCCGCCGAAGAAAGCTCCGACAGCGGCAAGATGCCGCCGCTCCTTGTCCCGAGCGGCAGGATGCCGCCGATCCTTGCCCCGCATCCTGCCGCCGAAGAGAGCTCTGCCAGCGGCAAGATGCCGCCGCTCCATGTCCCGAGCGGCAAGATGCCGCCGATCCTTGTCCCGAGCGGCAGGATGCCGCTGCTCCTTGATGACGATTCCCAGATCGTTCGCGGGATGAAAGCCCTCCTCGAAAAGACACTGCTCCGCCTCGGCCTTTCCCAACCGTTCCTGCTCCTCGGCATCGTCGGCATGATTGTCGTCGCCTCATTCATGCTCTATCCACAAATGGGCAAGGACTTCCTCCCCGCGTTCCAAGAAGAGACCGCCCTCGTCTCAACCACTGCAGCCCCCGGCACCTCCCTCGACGAGACAAACAACATCGCCGACGTAATCGAGCAACAGCTGCTCAGCATTCCCGAGGTGCACAAAGTCGGCCGCCGGTTGGGACGCGCGGAACGCGGCGATCACGTCGTGCCGGTCAGCACCGCGGAGTTCGACGTTGATTTTCGCCCGACTCAGAAAAACAAAGGCCCGCAACGAAGCCGGGGCGAGATACTTGCCGATGTGCGCAAGAAAGTGCAGAGCGTGCCCGGGACTTTCAGCGTGGTCATGGGGCCGCTCGCCGACCGCATCGGCCACATGCTCAGCGGCGTCTCCGCCCCGGTGGCGATCAAGGTCTTCGGTCCAGACCTGGACAAGCTGCGGCAGATTGGGATTGAAGTGCAGACAGTGGCGAAAGGGTTCCCCGGTTTTGAAGACTGCAAGCTCGACCAGCAATCTGTGATCCCGCAGCTCCGGATCGAGGTGGATCGCGACCGGGCAGCCGCCTATGGAATCACGCCGGGCAAACTCAACGCCACGCTCTCCACGCTGCTGGGCGGAGAAAATGTCGCCGCCCTTCGCGAAGGGCAGCGTGAGATCGACCTCGCCGTGCGGCTCCCGCTGGAGTGGCGTGAATCGCCGGACAAACTCGCTGACCTGCCGATCGAAGTGCACGATCATGAGGGTGGCGTCCAGCGCATCCCGCTCTCGCTCATCGCCGATGTGCGGGAGGCGAAAGGCCCCAATGTCATCTTTCGCGAGAACGCCCAGCGCCGGTTCGCGCTCGCGATCAAGCCGAGCACGCGCGACGTCAGCACGATGGTTGTTGAATTGCAAAAGCGAGTGGCTGCAAACGTGAAACTGCCCGAAGGATACTTCATTTCTTACGAGGGCGAATTCCGCGCCCAAGCCGAGGCATCGCGCCGCATCGCCCTCCTCAGCGTCGTTGTCTTTGTCGTCATCGCCTTCCTGCTTTACGGCTATTTCCGGACCCCGTTCTTCGCGATCCAGGTGCTGTGCGACATCCCTCTCGCACTGGTCGGCGGGCTGATCTTTACTTACTTCAAACTCAACAATATTTCGATCGCCACTCTCGTCGGGTTCATCGCGGTCGCGGGGGTTGCCGCGCGAAACAGCATCATGTTGCTCTCGCATTACCTGCACCTTATGCAGCACGAGGGCGAGGGGTTCACAAAGGCGATGGTCATTCGCGGCACAAAAGAGCGCTTGGTCCCGGTGCTCATGACCGCGCTGGCAGCCGGCATCGGCCTCATCCCGCTCGTGCTCGCGGGCGATCAGCCGGGAAAAGAAATCCTGCATCCTGTCGCTGTCGTTATCGTCGGCGGACTTATCACATCCACTTTGCTTGGCTTGGGAGTCACACCGACAGTCTTCTATACGTTTGGCCGCAAGGCCGCGGAGAGGGCGATCGCGAATGAAGCCCCGGCCTCGCACTGAAGGACAAGTCACAAGTCTAAAGTCTAAAGTCTAAAGTCTAAAGTCTAAAGTCTAAAGTCTAAGGAACCGCTGATTTAAAAAATAACCGCGAATGAACGCTAATGAACGCTAATAATGGAATGAGGATAGGAGCCGCCATTTTTGACCTACCTATGTTTGATTCGGTCCGGAATTCGCGTTCATTGGCGTTCATTCGCGGTTAACAAATCCCCTCTTCCGATTAAATCAGCGGTTCCCTAAAGTCCCGAGTAACCAGTAACCAGTAACCAGTAACCAGTAATTAAGTAACAATCAGATACCAAACATCAGACATGAAAAAGAACATCGCATCATTCCTCATCACACTCGCTCTCTCCGCTTCTGCGTTCGCGCACGGCGAAGTCGAACTCGGTCCAAACGGCGGCCGGATCCTTGAATTCTCCAAGAACGATTCCATGCACGGGGAAGTCACTGTCAAAGACGGCAACTTTCACATCGCAGTTCTCGATAAAGCCATGAAACCCGTTGCACTTGCAGAACAGACACTTACCGCCACCAGCGGTGACAAGGCAAAGCCGGAAAAACTCACGGTGGAAATGAAGGACGGGAAGTTCGTTGTCCCGGCAGTGAAGGAAGGCGAGTGGATCATCTTCCAATACCGCGAGACAGCGAAAGCCAAGCCGATCACAGCACGGCTGCAGTATGACACACACGCATGCGGCGAATGCAAAAAGCCCGAGTGGCTTTGTGTCTGCGCCTCGGAAAAAGGAAAAAAGAAGTAACTGTTCGTTGACTGGGAGGGGCGGTTTCCCAACCGCCCTCAGTTTATTTAAATGGCGGCCGGAAGCCGCCGATCCCAGTGACTTAAGATGAAGACGCTCGCTCCTCGCGATCTGCGCGGGATGGATTGCCCGGGGTTGTTTATTGTGCGCGACCTGGGCGACCCGGTGATTCCGTGACGTGATAAGGTGACAATGTGGAGGTTAACCAACCGTTGGCTTGCCCTTCCCCAAATCCCTTCCGAAAGCGCCAGAGGACTGGCGCACTACAAAACGCTCACGCGAATAAATAGGGCGTCTCCTTCCGATAGGTTTTGTAGTGCACTCTGCCGCTTTGCCCCGCGACCACTTGCGAAT
>JAYUPM010000035.1:0-2167 GCA_043760145.1 Spartobacteria bacterium | reverse complement strand
CAGCGCTGAAAGCGCGCAACTCAAACTGGAGGGCATGAGTGCGAACAGGACTCATGAATATGGCGCGCTCTATCCTCCGACAGGTTTTGTAGTGCGTGTTGTCCTCTACCGCTTTCGGATTGGATTTCGGGTGGGTAAGACAAACCCAAGACTATTCAAATGGGTTCGCGATTCAGCATTTTATGGAGGATGGGGAGCCAAGAAACGGTAGTGTCGTTCCCACCCATAATCCCTTCCGAAAGCGGCGGAGGACCGCACGCACTACAAAACCTGGCGGAGGATCAGGATCAAAGTGGCAGAGGCGTCCCGCCTCTTTCTTCTCTGAACAGCGGCGAGACGCCTCTGCCACGAGGAGGCGCGCTTATTTGCTGAGGTGCGCGATCAAGAGCTGCGTGACCCGGGCGAGGAACTTGTAGTCCAATGTTTCAGGAAGATCCCCAGCTCCGTGATAATTCGGGTTCCGAAATTCGGATGTGTCCGTCCACATAATGGCCGGAATCCCTTTCTCCCAGAAGGGCGCGTGATCGCTGCGAAGTAGGACCGGAATATGTTTCTCGAGGCCGAGGTGAACCTTGAGGCCGATGGTCGGGAGCAGGTCGTAGGTTTTTGCGGCCTGCACGATGGATTCGCTGATCGCGTTGGAATCTTTATTGGAAAGCAGCGCCAGAAAATCTCCCGTCTTGGGAATGGAAATCGGAAGTCCAGCCGGCGTCATTTGAGTCGGGGCGGTAAACCCGATCATTTCCAAAATGTGGACTTCACTGAGCGGCCTCGTAAGGGTGCGTGTGAAATCACGGCTGCCGGCGAGGTTGTCCTCTTCCGCGTTGAAAGCGACGAAGCAGACATTGCTCCGGGGCCCAATAATCCTTGCGCATTCGAGGAGGCCAGCCACTGCGCTTCCATTGTCATCGGCGCCCGGCGTGGAAGGGACCGAGTCGTAGTGGGCTCCGACCAATCTCGTCGCCGGCAAGCGCGGATGCGCGATCACATTGGAAAGCGGGCCCTGGATTTCGGTTCGAAATCCGAGGTCCTCAAAATGTGCACGGATCCGGTTTCGGATAAAAACATTGGCGGGTTGCGTTTGATGGCGCGGGACGGAGATCCATTCAACCGTTTCCCGGAGCCGGGTTTCTGAGACCGATCCAAGCAGGGCCGAGATTGCGGGATCGGGTTTCCCGGCCGTTTTCGTTGAGCTATGAGTGAGATTCACGAAGGGTTAGCGGATGGTTTTGGGCAGTCCCCGAATTCAGCCAGAAAAAGGAAGAGAGGAAAGCGACGAGACGTCGCTGCTACGACTCGTCATTCTGATTTCATCATTTTGCAGGCTCAAATTATCGGCCGCGCCTTGTGCCACGGCGTCGATTGTTCGTAAGCGTGGGCGATTTTCAGTAACTCCGTTTCCTTGAAAGGCTGTCCAAGAAGTTGCAACCCAATCGGGAGTTGTTTGCCGTCCACGTCCGCGAACCCGCATGGGAGGCTGATTCCACAGATGCCGGCGAGATTGGCGGCGATGGTGAAGATGTCAGCCAGATACATTTTCAGAGGATCATCGCTGCGATCCTTTAGTTTGAATGCGACCTCGGGCGAAGTGGGGCAGATGATCGCATCGACCTTTTGGAACGCAGCCGAGAAATCGTGCCGGATCATGCTCCGGACTTTCTGTGCCCGGAGATAATAGGCATCGTAATAACCGCTGCTCAGGACGTAAGTGCCAAGGATGATGCGCCGCTTGACCTCGGGCCCGAAACCTTCTTCCCGGGTCCGTCCGTATTGTTCCAAAAGATTTGCGGCTTGGGCGCGGTGGCCGTAACGGACTCCATCGAATCGGGCTAGATTTGCGGAGGCCTCGGCCGTTGCGAGGATATAATAGACGCCGACCGCATGCTCCGTATGAGGCAGGGAGACTTCGACAATTTCAGCACCAAGCGCCTCGTATTGCTTGATGGCGGCATGGATGGCGGCCGTGACTTGGGGATCAATTCCATCAATAAAGTATTCCCGTGGCATCCCGAGCCGAACCCCCTTGAGATCTTCACCGAGGGCCGAGGTGTAATCAGGAACCGGTTCATCGAGGCTGGTCGAGTCATTGGAATCCTTTCCAGAGATGACATTGAGCAGCAGCGCCGAATCGCGAACGGTCTTGGTAAAATGGCCGATCTGATCGAGC